>JBIIDD010000233.1:0-3253 GCA_044238565.1 Candidatus Nanopelagicales bacterium | reverse complement strand
TCCTCCCAGGGGCGCAGGCCATCCGTGCCGGCGCCCCACCACGCCAGATCGATGCTGCCCGAGCGCAGGAAGCCGCCGGGATCGGAGCTGAGCGTGACGTAGCGGCGGGCAACCAGGTCAAGGAGGGTGGCGACGACCGCGCGCGACTCGAACTCACCATCGAGGCTCACCGCGATCTCGGCCGGGCGCAGGTCTCCGGGCGGCCCGAAGCGCACGGGAGCACCGGGCTTCGGCGCCCCGCGCAATCGACGCCGCATGATCAGGGTCGCGATGAGCGGAGCCAGGAGAGCGATCAGCGCGATGGGTCCTGAGATCGCCAGGATGCGCCCGGGCGACTCGGCGAAGGGGAGTGCGGTGATGGTGCGAGACGGAGGCGTCGTGAACGCCGCACCGGGGTAGGCGATGACCGCCGTCAGTCCTTGATACGGGAAGGAGGAGGCCTTGCGGAAGGTCACGCTGTCGCCACTGATGCGGTCATTGCAACTGGCGGTCTCTCCGTAGGAGCCCGAGTAGCACTGCGCGGCGAGGACAGGGCCCGGACCGCTGACGATCACCTGGGCCTGATAGATCGAGACGGGCCAGCCGTCGCCGATGAAATCCCAGTAGAGCTCGACATCGCCGGGAGCGAAGCCGTAGGGGTTGGCCGTCGCCAACTCCTCAGATGTCATCGACCGCAGGGCACCCTCGACGTCGTATGCGATCTCGTAGACGTGCACCCCGGTGATGGTCGTGTCGGGATCGCCGATCTTCACCTCGAGGAGAGCGCCGTCCTGGCTCGTCTCGAAGGGGACCGGGGCTCCGTCCATCGAGACCGACTCGAGCGTGACCGGGTGCATCCATCGGGTGCCGTCAGGGAGCTCGCTCCACATCGGGATGAGCCGATAGATGCCGCGACGTTCCTCCGCCCCGAAGTCGTACTCGATCGTCTCGGTGACGCCGAGGGAGCCATCGGCGCCGACGATCGCGGTCACGTCGTAGGCGCTGATGCGCTCGGAGTCCGCGACGGCCGCCGGAGCCAGCAGGAGCAGCGCCGCACCCGCGAGCGCTAGGCCGACGAGGCCTCGGCCCGATACGCGGCGTACGGCGCGGGTCATGGGGCTAGAACTGCACGTCAGGAGCGGATCGACGGCTCTCGTCAGGCTCGCGGTAGACGTCGCGCTGCGCAACCCCCGCGATGCCGGCGAACCACATCGACGGGATCGTGCGCAGCGCGGTGTTGAGGTGGACGACGGAGTCGTTGTAGTACTGCCGCGCGAACTGCAACTGTCCTTCGATCTCCGCCAGCTGCACCTGGAGCGTCTGGAAGTTGGAAGTGGCCGTGAGCTGCGGGTAGGCCTCGGCGACGGCGAAGAGGCGACCCAGCGCCCCTGTCATCGACGCGTCCGCTGCGGACTTGTCGTCGAGGGACTGCGCGGACTGCGTCTGCGTGCGAGCGACGGTGACGGCTTCGATCGTCGAAGCCTCGAAATCCCGCGCGCCCTTGACCGTCTCCACGAGGTTGGGCACGAGGTCCGCGCGCTTGGTGAGGAGGGTGTCGATATCACCCAGGGCGCCGATGCACAGGACATCGAGCCGACGCAGCTTGTTGAACTGCACGATGCCGAAGATGACCAGCACCACGAGCAGGACGACGACGATGAGCAGCCACCACATGGCGCCAGTCTGCCCCTCATCGCCCGCAAAAGACAGCGATCCCCCGGTCACACCATCGGGTGCGGACCGGGGGATCGCGGTGAAAGTGGCCCTACTCCGTCACGGTCACCGTGACGACCCACTTCTCATCGGTGTTGTCCATGTTGGTGAGGGTGACCTCGGCGGTGCCGGGAGCAAGCGCCTCGCCGCCCGGGAGGAACTGGGCCGAGCCATCGTCCTTGCCGGCCGTGACCGCGAGGACGGCCTCGTCGCTCGAGGAGATCATCCAGGCCATGACGTCATCGACGTTGAAGGTGATGACGCGGCCGACCTGCACCTCAGCGGTGGTCTGGCCCGGCTCCACGATGACGGGTCCGATCATTCCTGCGCCTCCGTCGGTCTCTGAGGGGGCCGCAGCGGAGCTGGACGTCGTGCTCTCCGACGAGCCACCACATGCGGTGAGCACGCTGGCTCCCCCGAGGGCGATGATGCTTGCGGCGGCAATGGCGAAGCCGCGGCGGGTGCTCGAGCGCATATCTCCTACTTCCTGTTACGTCCCCGAGGGGGTGAGCCACTCGGCTCCTGGCCAGTGTGACGGGTGAGGGGTACGCCGGGTTCCTCAGCCAAACGGCTGATCTCCGGCCCACGACCGGGCATAGCCCCTCTGCCCGTTGCGACCGATGGCCTAGGTCCCTGGTGGAGGAGGGCCCGGGGCACCACACTGGCCCCATGACCAGTCGGCGCAACCCGTCCAAGAGAGAGCAGGAGCAGGTCCCCCACCAGGCCCCGAAGGTCGAGTTCGAGGCCACGACCCCCTACGACGCCTACGTGCGCTCCTCCACTCTCGCGACCCTGCAGCGGACCGCCACGGATGAGCCCGGCGAGTACATGTTCCTCGTCCTCTCCCAGATCATGGAGCTCTACTTCAACCTGCTTGCCTTCGAGTGGCGCACCGCGCAGCACTACCTGCGTCGCAACGAACTCGGCGAGGTCCTCCTCGCCCTACGGCGTAGCCGCGATCATTTCCGCGGGCTCAATGCCTCATGGGTGAGCTTCACCTGGATGACACCGCCGGACTTCAACGCCTTCCGCGAGGCACTCGGTGAGGCATCGGGATTCCAGTCATTCCTCTACCGCCATGTGGAATTCCTCCTGGGCTTCAAGGACCCTGCGCTCCTGCGACCGCACAAGCATCTCGCCGGCACCCACTACGACGAACTCGTGGCCGCCTTCAATGCGCCGAGCCTCTACGACGACGTCCTCGCCTATCTCGCTCGCCAGGGATACGCCGTGCCACAGGAGGTCCTGGACGCCGAGACCGACTCGACGCACGAGTGGGATGAGCGCATCGAGGACGTCTGGGTGCAGGTCTACGCCGACAACGGCCACGGCACGCAGCTGCGCGAGCTCGCGGAGTCGCTCACCGACGTTGCCGAGGAGTTCAGCGATTGGCGCTACCGTCACCTCATGGCGGTGCGTCGCTCCATGGGCGCGAAGATCGGCACGGGCGGATCCGCTGGCGTCGCATGGCTGGAGAACAGCCTCCAGCGGCAGGCCTTCCCCGAGTTGTGGTCGTCACGGACGAGAATCTGAGCGTGCGCGCCTACGACCCCACTCTTGA
>JBIIDD010000232.1:0-3260 GCA_044238565.1 Candidatus Nanopelagicales bacterium | reverse complement strand
TGAGTGCGACGGCGCAGTCAAGTACGCCGAGGGTGACAGTCTGTGGAAGGAGAAGAAGCGCCAGGCGGATCTGGAGGAGGCAGGCTTCGTGGTGGTCCGGTGGACCTGGGAGGAGATCGTCTACCACCCCCACCTCGTTCTCGCCCGCATCGCCCTCGCGCTCGCACGAGCCGCATAACGAACGTCCCCACTGAGGACACTTGGCGAGCGCGGAAAGCATCCATTTCCGGGACATTCGCGGGTTGGCAGGCGCCTCGGCCGGCATTCGCAAGCGGCGCTGGGTGAGAATGAGGCCATGTCCGTCGTACGCCGTACCCCCGCTCTGACCCTGGCCGCCCTAGCGACCGCACTGCTGGCGCCGATCGCGATCGGCGCACCCGCAGCCAGCGCTGCACCTCGGGTCGACGTGCCCGCTCCGGAGGCCGGCACCTGCTGGAACTACACCTACAAGCAGGCGAGCCTGAAGACCTATACGGGCACGTCCGTCGACTGCGCGCAGACGCACACCGTGGAGACCGTGATCACGCTCGACGTGCCCAGAGACGTCGCTGCCAAGGGCAACAACAGCCGCGATCTCATCCTGTGGGTCGATGAGCGCTGCCAGGTCGAGGTCAATCGCTACGCCGGTGTCACCAAGCCCGACGTTGCCGCGCCCGGCACGCGCACCTGGTACCTCTGGTACACCCCCAATGCGAAGCAGTGGAAGTCAGGCGCGCACTGGGTGTCCTGCGCCGCAGCGTCCGTCCCCAGCGACGAGAAGCGCAAGGGCAGGCTGGTCCCGGTCACGGGGTCCATCGCCGGAGCGTCGGATCTCTCGAAGCCCATCACCTTCAAGACGGGCTACGGCACGGGCACCTACTCCTACCGCAAGCCCATGACCGCCATCGCCGATCGCCCCTTCCCGGGCAGCAAGCTGCAGAACAGGGCGGCCTCCTTCTGCGAGAAGGAGCTGGGTCACGACAAATTCTTCTGGTACGGCCCCAGTGAGACCACATGGGTCCAGGGCTACACCGCGGTGCGCTGCTACTCGCTCAAGAAGTCCTGAGCTATCTCAGTGAGACCCGCACCGGGAAGCGCTTGATCCCGTTGACGAAGTTGGACCGCAGCCGCTCGACCGGGCCCGTGCGCTCCACGAAGTCGACACGCGAGAGCAGGTCCTCGAACATGATCGTGATCTCCATGCGCGCGAGCGAGTTGCCCAGGCACATGTGCGGACCGCCCCGACCGAAGGCCATGTGCTCATTGGGCTTGCGCGTGACGTCGAAGACATAGGGATCGGGGAAGACTGCCTCATCCCGATTGCCGGAGGCGAACCACGTGACGACCTTGTCGCCCTCCTTGATCGTGGTGCCGCGCATGTCAACGTCGCGGGTCGCCGTACGACGGAAGTGGTAGACGGGACTGGCATAGCGCAGGAACTCCTCGACCGCCCAGGGGATGAGCGACGGATCCTCCTGCAGGCGACGCATCTGATCGGGATGCTCGATGAGGTTGTTCATCGTGTGACTGATCGTGTGTCGGGTCGTCTCATTGCCCGCAACGACGAGGAGCAGGAAGTAGGCGTGGAAGTCGTCCTCGCTGAGCGGCTTGCCATCGATGGGCGTGGCGTTGACCAGGGTCGACACGAGATCACGTCCCTCGCGGCCCAGGCGCTGGCGCTTGAGGTCATCGCCGTACGCCCAGACCTCGAGCGCCGCGGGGGAGCGGAAGGGCAGCATGCGGTACTTCTCGCTCTCGGGATCCGAGGCCAGCACGTCGGCGTGCTCCGGGTCCGTGTTGCCCACCATGCGGTTGCCCCAGGCAATGAGCTTGGGGATGTCGGCGTCGGGTACGTCGAGCATCCGGGCGAGCACCCGGATGGGGAAGTCAGCCGCGACATCTGCGACGAAGTCGAATTCGCTCTTCGCAAATGCTGCGTCGAGTGTCGAGGCGGTGAGACCGCGAAGGAAGGTTTCGTACCCTGCGAGAGCGCGCGGAGTGAACTCACCCTGCATGAGCTTGCGCAGCGCACGATGACGCTCGCCGTCGGTCTCGAGCATCGACTTACGCACGCGCAGCT
The DNA here is from genome assembly GCA_044238565.1 of Candidatus Nanopelagicales bacterium. Taxonomy (GTDB): domain Bacteria; phylum Actinomycetota; class Actinomycetes; order S36-B12; family S36-B12; genus Mxb001. The sequence goes on along the minus strand of JBIIDD010000232.1, from coordinate 1,201 downwards.
GGTCGTCGTCGAGCTCCTCGAGGTTGACCGCCCCCTTCTCCGACGAGAAGGTCTCGGTGTCGCGCAGCACGTCCACGATGTCGTGGTAGCGCGTGATGGACCAGAAGCCCCGATTGCCGTCGGACTCCACATCCCAGTGCACGGGATCCTCCGAGCGCAGCGCATCGAAGGTCGACCATGGCGGCCCAGCCTCGAAGAGGTCGAGGTCGGCGAGGGTGACGTCGGACTTCACGGACACGGACTTCATGGTCGCTGAGCCTCCCGAGGTCATGGCACCCGATCGTTCGGGCCCGAACTATCGGCATCGTGCCAGATGTTCGGGCCCGAACGGAAGGGCAATGGGACACTTCCCCCATGGCCGGCCCCCACACTCTCGCCGAGACCGAGCGGCAGGTGGCCGACCGACTCGGAGACCTCACCCTCGACTACGAGGCGATGGCCGTCGTCTCCAACCTCTTCCGTGCCGCCAATGCCGTGCGCAATCACCTCGAGCGCAGCGTGCTCGCCCCGGCCGACCTCACCTGGACAGCCTTCGTCGTGCTGTGGGTGGTGTGGATCTGGGGGCGGGTCGAGACCCGCACGATCGCGGCCGAGGGCGGCTTCTCCAAGGCGACCCTCTCCGGCGTCCTGACAACCCTCGAGGGGCGCGGGCTCGTCGAGCGCTCACGCAGCGAGATGGACGGTCGGCTCGTCGAGGTCTCGCTCACACCCTCAGGCGAGAAGCTCATGCGCTCGCTCTTCCCGAAGTTCAATACCGAGGAGCGCGCGATCACGCGCCATGTCGAGGACCTCGGCAGCGCAGCGGCCATGCTGCGGGCACTCACCCTCGCGACGGAGTAGCCCGGCTGACCGGTCAGTGCCCATCGCGCCCCTAGAGCGCGGCACATCGTCTGCCTAGTGTCAGGTGGTGAGGCGGCGGCGTGTGGGCTTGGGGTACGCCGCCGCCCTCGCTCTCCTCCTCACCGGATGCGGCATCGGCTTCGATGCGTCGTACGCAGACCCTGCTGCCGACGCAGAGACCCTCACGAACTGCGAGGCCGTGACGCCGTACGCCGACCTCGACGAGTTGAGCGCCGCGCTTGCAAGTGCACCATCGATCCACGGCATCGTGGGCGCTGACATCGCGACGGATGTCCGCCTCGCCAGCGATGATCTGCTCGTCGCCTTCGGCGACACCCTCCTCGATCCGCAGATCGCACGA
>JBIIDD010000231.1:0-3285 GCA_044238565.1 Candidatus Nanopelagicales bacterium | reverse complement strand
CGCAGCACTCCAGGACGCGATTGGCGACTATTCGGCAGTCTTGATCCACGTGGGCACAGAGTCTGGAATCGTCGACGGACAGATCATGCGCGCTCTAGAGATCATGGGGCCGTCCCGACGCATCGTGTGGTCCACGATCCAGATCCCTGACCCGGAATGGGGAGCCTTCTCCTTCGAGGAGCGCACGAACGCGTCCATACGCAATGTCATCGATCGCCAGGCAGAGGGGCGCGTCCTGGACTGGAACGCAGCGACGGGAAGCCATCCCGAATGGATGGTTGACAGCATCGGCATGTCTTCCGAGGGGTGCAGGGAGTACGCCAGAAAGGCGATCAAGCTCAGCGGCCTCCCACGAGGGACCTGACCTAGGCCCCCAGAGGCACCATCGGCTCGGACAGCCGGCCCGCCCGCCGTGCTACCGCTACCGCCTCGGCTCTGGAGCGCACACCCAGGAGTCGGTAGATGGCCATCGACTCCAGCCGGACGGTGGACTCGCTGAAGCAAATGCGTGCGGCAATCTGGCGATTCGTCATTCCCTCGGACATCCACCGCAAGATCTCTACCTGGCGAGCACTGAGGGAGTCGTGCACGTTGACTCCCCACGTTGGTTGCGGTGCCGAATCCGGTCGAAGATCGCCGGGGGCTGGCACGCACGACGTGAGCACAGTGAGGCGGGCAGCCATGTGCAAAGCCTGCTCACAGCTCGCACTGGTGATACTGCAGGCCATGATGCTCTGTACGCCGCCTTGAGAACGAAGGGGGATGCAGAGAAACGCCAGGGCTTCACCTCCCTCGCCGCGTACGCGGACGATGGTGTGCCCTTCGCGCAGAAGCTCGAGGCCAGCGGGTGCCCCCCAGAGGCACTCCAACACCCATGTGTATAGGTCTGAGGTCAGGTGGAAGCCCGCAGGACGCAAAAGTGCATCATGCTCATCCACCTGGACGACGTGGATCTCGCGTATGGCCCCCGGCGACACGATTCGAGCGATGAGCTTGGAGCGCTCCTCCTCGACCGCGACGTCCGGTGACATCGAGGCCAATACGTCGAGGAGCACGGAGAGCTCCCAGTCCGAGCCGGGCTGACGCCAGGCTTCGCCGGGGAGTACGTCTTCGAACCATTGCCACGGCACTGTGCACTTCCTCATGCGAACCCCCACTCCCCCCGAACGGATATCTCTGCCTGGGCGTGTACGCCCGACCCGAGTCGCGGTACGCGTGATCAGCATCGTGGGTGGCGGTGTATTGACGGGGACCGACACGCGCGCCGGTGGTCATACATAGACATTGACAAGACATCCGAAAGGGGAGCGCTCGCGGTGCAGTGCAGGCATATTCATTCACCGCACCAGCAAGGGACGAAAAGTGTCAGACCGCCGCGCTAGACGGGTCGGAGGGCACCGTCCTGCCACGTGATGACTCGATCGACCACCCCTTGGGCCACGGCCACGACTGAGCTCCCGCTCGCAACCGCGTATGCCTCGAGAATCCCAAAGGCATCATCGATGCCGACGTGCGCCTTGGTGGCCAGGAGTCCCTTGGCCTGCTCGATCGTCACCCGAGAGTGAAGGGCGTTCTCGAGCTGCTCGGCCACCACCCCGGACTCTCGTGCGAGCCGCTGCTGCACTAGGCCCACCGCGGCCACGTCGGCCAGCGCTTGAGCAGCATCCAGGTCCTGTGCCGTCACCGTCCGAGGTGCCGTCCAGAAGACATTGAGCGCGCCGACGACTCGTGCCCGCAGGCGAAGGGGCACGGCCGCCGCCGAGACGAACCCGAGGGTGCGGGCCTCCTTGACGAATCCGGGCCAGCGATCGCCCGTCAGAATGTCCGGAGCAGTCACCACGCTGCCCAAGCGCCAGCACTCGTAGCACGGCCCTTCCTCCCGCTGAAGTTCGAAGATCTCGAGCAGGCGCGTGTCCTCATCCGATGCGGAAAGGACCTGCAGGCGGCCGGCTGCGTCTTCGAGCATGACCCCCGCAGCTCCAGCGCCGAGCAGACTGACCGTAGAGACAGTCAACTGATGGGCAAGGTCCAGGAACTCAAAGTCCGATGCGAGCGTGCGCACGGCCTCGGCCATCACATGCGCGAACTCCGCGTCGTAACTGCCGGACCGCTTGATTTCGGTCATGACACACGCCCCTCACGTGTCAAAGGACAAAGCGATTGAGTCATCACGGTTCCTCGAATCTGACTTCGCCCGCCACGATGCGCGAAGCAAGATCGTAGAGCGTGACCCCGTCAACGAAGGCACGCGCGCGCATGCGCGCCAAGGCATCCTCGATGGTGCAGTCCAGCATTCCTGAGATCATGCCGGTGGCTTGGTGAACGCGAAGTCGATCCACGTCGCGATGCGCCAGGAGGGACTCGAATTGCGATCCCTGGAGTCCCGCCTGGACATAGATGAGCGCATGCGTTGCGATGTCGACCAGGGCGAGGCAGTCGAGGTACTGGCTGTCGTCCAGCTCAATGGGCTGGGCTCTCAGCAGACTAAGCGCACCCAGGCGTGCCCGTCCGATGCGCAGTGGGAAGCAGAAGACTGCGGCAACACCCATCTCGTGGGCGACGCGGGCGAACTGCGGCCAGTGCTGGAATTCGATGGCATCACCGCTGGACGCCTCCACGTGCTCGTTCGTCGCCGCCACATCGAAGGTGGGCCCCTCACCCAGTGCGTACTCAGCCTTGGCGACGTCGAGCGCCCACTGATCGGAAGCAGCGAGCGGACCCTCGGGCACTCCCGCCACCTGCAGGCCGATCACGGCACCGTCCACGGGCACCTCCGTGACGGCCAGGAGGCAAAGTCGCTGGAGAAGGGAGTGGGGATCGCCCGACCCCAGTCGCGCAACGAGCCCCGCTCGGCGGTCCACGTCATCCGGCACCGAAGAGCCCCTTCCATGGCATCGCCCTGCGTTGAGCCGACGTCAAGTTACACGCCGGATGACTGGTCATGCGGGATATCTCCTGGTGCCAGCAATTCCCCCGTCAGCCGAGCTGCTGCCACCGCCTCGAGGCGCGAGTGCACACCGAAGTAGCGATAGATGGCCATCGACTCCACTCGCACCGTGGATTCGCTGAAGCCGATGGTGCGAGCGATCTGACTATTGGTCCGTCCTAACGACATCGCCCTGAGAATCACCTGCTGACGCGGCGTGAGGACAGCCTCTTCATCGTCACTGACATCGTCAACGAAGCCCATGCCATCGGCGGCGTCCGACTCAGGGTGAGCGGTCGACCACAGATGCCGGACGAGCGTGAGGCGAGATACCCACCCGATCGCATCCTGCGCATCGA
>JBIIDD010000230.1:0-3298 GCA_044238565.1 Candidatus Nanopelagicales bacterium | reverse complement strand
TCACCGAGCTCCAGTGCAGCCTCGCGCAGCACCACGACCTCAGCATGAGCCGTGGGATCGGTGAGGGCCTGGCGACGATTGGCGGACTCGGCGAGCACAGCGCCGTCGGGTCCGAGCACGAGCGCGCCTACCGGGACGTCCTCGCCGCCGGCAAGCACCGACTGTCGTGCCAATTCGAGGGCCCGACGCATGGCGTCGACGTCGGAATCGGCGTGCCTCATGCGTCAGTCGCGCTCGAGTGCCGCCGCGAGCTGCTCGTCGAAGCCGAGGCGCGTCGCGATAGCCACGACCTGCTCGTCGGGGTAGAGCTCTGGGTCGTCGAGGATGAGTTCGAGTTCACTCACGGGCATGCCCATGTCGGCAGCGAACGTGAAGTCGCCCACCGGCTCGACCTCGTCGAGCTCATCGTCATCCTCGGGCAGCTCCGCTTCGAGCATGTCCGCGACCTCCTCGGCCAGCGGGAACTCTAGCGCCGCACCGATATCGGAGAGAAGCAGGCGCGCAGCTCCATCGGGCATCATGCGCACGCCGAGGAAGAAGTCCTCGTCGACGACCAGGAACCCGAGCGCTCCACCTTCGGCGATGAGCTGGCGCAGCGCGGCCAGGAAAGAGTCGAGGGATTCGGTCGCGCGCGGGGGCAGAGCGGCCACCGACCAGCGGCCCTCCTCGCGCCAGGCAGCGACGGCATAGCCCGCGTCGTCGTCCATGGCTCAAGCCCCGCTTCCTGCGCCCTGGTGGGAGCTCCCCCATGGTGTCACGCGGGACCGCTCCCGCGCCGCACCTTGGCCCCGATACGCTGCGCGCGTGCGAACCATCGTCGTCCAGCATCCGCTCGTTGCCCACAAGCTGACCACGCTTCGTGACGAGACAACCGATTCAGCGACCTTCCGGCTCCTCGTCGAGGAACTCGTCACGCTGCTCGCTTATGAGGCGACCCATCAATTGCGCACCACACCGGTCACCATCCAGACACCCGTCACCGAGACGACCGGTGTGCATCTGGCGCATCCGCGTCCGCTAGTCGTGCCGATCTTGCGCGCCGGCCTTGGCATGCTCGAGGGGATGATGCGCCTCATGCCGACCGCCGAGGTCGGCTTCCTCGGCATGGTGCGCGATGACGACTCGCTCATCGCCTCGACGTACGCCGATCGGATTCCCCACGGTCTCGACGGACGCCAGGTCTTCGTGCTCGATCCCATGCTGGCGACGGGCGGCACGCTGGTGACCGCGATCGACCTGCTTCTCGCACGTGGCGCGAGCGATGTCACCGCCATCGCGCTGCTGGCCGCGCCCGAGGGACTGCGCCATGTCGAGGAGTCCTACGCCGGCAAGCCGGTGGACGTCACCGTCGTCACCGCCGGGCTCGATCTGCGCCTTAACGAGAAGGGCTACATCGTGCCCGGCCTCGGTGACGCAGGCGATCGCCTCTACGGCGTGGTTTAGCTCTACAGGGCCTTGAGCGAGGTCACGACCTTGGTGAGCGAGTCCTTCGCGTCGCCGAAGAGCAGCGTCGTCTTGGGGTCGTAGAGCAGCTCGTTCTCGATACCGGCGAAGCCCGGGCGCATCGACCGCTTGAGGAAGACGACCTGCTGGGCGTTGTCGACGTCGAGGATAGGCATGCCGTAGATCGGCGCCGACTGATCGGTGCGCGCCGCCGGGTTGACCACGTCGTTGGCACCGACGACGAGCACGACATCGGTCGCGGAGAAGTCCGGATTGATCTCCTCCATCTCCTTGAGCTGCTCATACGGCACGGATGCCTCGGCAAGGAGGACGTTCATGTGCCCGGGCATGCGCCCCGCGACGGGATGGATCGCGTAGTCGACATCGATGCCGCGCGCCGTAAGCAGGTCGGCGAGTTCGCGCAGGGTGGACTGCGCCTGCGCAACCGCGAGGCCGTAGCCCGGCACGAGGATCACCTTGTTGGCGTAGCCGAGCATGATCGCGATGTCGTTGGGGCCGGCCGAGCGCACCGGGCGCTCCTCTCCCGTGCCACCACCTCCCTGCGTGGTGCCGGAGAAGGCGCCGAAGAGAGTGGAGGTGAGCGGCCGGCCCATGGCCTTGGCCATCTCCCTGGTGAGGAGCGTGCCCGATGCACCCACGAGCGTGCCGGCGATGATCAGCAGGACGTTGCCGAGCACATAACCGGAAGCGGCGACAGACAGGCCCGTGAAGGCATTGAGCAGCGAGATGACGATGGGCACATCCGCGCCGCCCACGGGCAAAACGAAGAGGATGCCGAAGATCAGGGAGAGCACGAGCAGGCCTACGACGCCCAGGGTCGAAGGCGTCACGATGACCCAGACCGCGGTAGCAACGGTGAGCACTGCGATGCCGATCGTGATGAATCGACCGGCGGGGAGGACGACGGGGCGCGTCGTCATGATCTCCTGCAACTTGAGGTAGGTCACGACCGAGCCGCTGGCTGACACGCCGCCGATGAGGACGGTGAGCACGGTCGCGACGAGGAAGAGCGCTCCCTTGCTCGAGCCGAACTCGAGGAACTCAACGAGTGCGACCAGGGCAGCGGCGCCGCCGCCCGCGCCGTTGAAGAGTGCCACGAGCTGCGGCATCGCCGTCATCTTGACCTTGCGTGCGGCCACGAGACCGATGACCGTGCCGGCCACCACGGCAAGCAGGATGACGATGAGATTGTCGAGTTCGATGCCGCTGAAGAAGAGGATCACCGTGGCCAGGAGGGCACCGAGCGCGCCGAGCAGGGTGCCCATACGGGCCGACTTGGGCGAGGAAAGCCCCTTGAGAGACAGGATGAAGAGGACAGCAGCGGCAAGGTAGGCCAACTGCACCCACGTGGGAGTCATCACAGCGCCCCCTCGTCCTTGACCTTGGCCTTGGACTTGAACATCTCGAGCATCCTGTCGGTCACGGCGAAGCCGCCGACGAGGTTGATCGCCCCGAGGAGGATGGCGACCACGCCGATGATGACCTCGGGCGCCGAGTCAGCGGCGCCGGTCACCGTGATGCCGCCGATGAGCACGATGCCGTGGATGGCATTGGCGCCGGACATGAGCGGCGTGTGCAGGATCGTCGAGACCTTGGACACGACTTCGAAGCCCACGAAGATGCTCAGCACGAAGATCGTGAGGAGCGCTACCCCGTCCATATCAGGAACCTCCCTGGAGCGCGGCCTGCGCTGCCTCGTTGCGCACATCGCCGTCAAGCACCACGGCACAGCCGTCGATGATCTCGTCGGATGCATCGACCACGACCTGCCCGTCCTTGGCAACAAGGGTGAGCAGTGAGTAGACATTCATGGCGTAGAGCTGCGAGGCATGCA
>JBIIDD010000229.1:0-3301 GCA_044238565.1 Candidatus Nanopelagicales bacterium | reverse complement strand
TGACGACGTCGCCGGACTCCGCCGTCCGCGCGTGACGCAGGGCCACCTTGACGCGCGCCACCACCTCGCGCGGACTGAAGGGCTTCGTGATGTAGTCGTCGCCGCCCATCTCCAGTCCCAGCACGCGATCGACCTCGTCATCGCGCGCGGTGCAGAAGAGCACGGGGGTCCAATCGCCGCCCGCCCGCATGCGTCGACAGATCTCAGTGCCGTCCATGCCCGGCAGCCCGACGTCGAGGATGATCGCGTCGGGACGCCGGTCGCGCACCGCGGCAAACCCGCGCACGCCGTCGGATTCGACGGCGACGGCGTAGCCGGAGCGTTCGAGATAGAGCCTGAGGACGTCTGCGATCGGTGCCTCATCCTCGACGACGAGGATGAGCGGCGTGCGATCGGCGGGAGGCAAGACGGTCGTCGATGCCGTAGGGATCTCAGCCGGAGTGCTGGCGCGACTTGCCGAGCCCCGCGGACTTCATCACGCCGCCGACGATCGCGCCCAGCGCGACGATCCCGACGCCCACCCAGAATCCCAGCCACGAGCCGAAGACGAGTGCCACCGTGGACACCGTCGTGCCCAGGATCACCAGGACGACCAGGGTCCATGCCGCGGGGGTCGAACCGTGACTGCCGGCGCTCATCGCTCCTCCTCCATCCGGGTTTCGGGTCGTGCGCTCCCCATTGAACCAGGGGGCGGCTCACTCGGGTCGCGCGGCTCGTCAGCGACGGTGGGGTCCTCACCACGATCGAGCGCATCCCAGGCTGCGGCAGCACTCGGCGCAGAAGCAGCGCCCTCGGAGCGCGAGTAGCGCGCACCCAGCCGAGGCCACGCCGGGCCATCCAGGACGGCCAGCAGGCCGCACACGAGCATGGCCAGCCCAGAGAGGACAGCCAGCAGCCACCAGGCCGAGATGCTCACCGACGTCGCGCTCGCGTCAGTGGGGTCCCCGAGTGCAGCGGAGATGAAAGCGCCGCCGCCTCCGGTCGCCGCCTCGGTGAGACCGAAGGCCAGCCCGGTGACACCCGCGGCCCCGCCGGCGAGCACGACGACGGCGCCCGTCACGCGACGCCCCCACGTGCGCGTCGCGAGCAGTGCCGCGATCGCGGCGAGACCCACCCACGCCATCGCGGCCCCCAGCGGCGCCAGATCACGCCCCGAGAGGGCGATCTCGCGCGCGGGATCGGATTGGTCGCCGGATCCGGCGAAGACGGGGACCAGCGCCACAGCCCAGGTCGCGGAGTAGGACGCCAGAACGCCGACGGAGGCGAGACCGAGCACGATGAGCACTCCGGCGAAGCGACGACCCGCGGACATCACGCGTCGCCGATCCCGCGGAGGCTGCCCGCGATGGCCACCGCGCGCAGGACAGCGGCCGCCTTGGCACGGCACTCCGCATCCTCGGAGGCGGGATCGGAGTCCGCGACGACGCCGGCGCCCGCCTGGACGTGCGCACGATCACCTCGGATGAGGGCGGTGCGGATGGCGATCGCGGTGTCGAGGTCGCCTGCGAAGTCGACGTAGCCGACGACGCCGCCGTAGAGGCCCCGTCGCGCTGGCTCGAGGTCATCGATGATGGACATCGCGCGAGGCTTCGGCGCTCCCGACAGGGTGCCGGCAGGGAAGGTCGCGACGAGCGCATCGAGTGCGGTGCGATCCGGCTCGAGCGCGCCCACCACCGTCGAGACCAGGTGCATCACATGGGAGTAGCGCTCCACCTGCATGAACTCGACCACCTCGACCGTGCCGGGCTGGCACACGCGCCCGAGGTCGTTGCGACCGAGATCGACGAGCATGAGGTGCTCCGCTCGCTCCTTGTCGTCGGCCAGGAGGCTCTCGACCAGGGCAGCATCCTCCTCGGCCGTCGCACCACGCGGTCGCGTGCCCGCGATGGGATGCACGCGACAACGGTCCTCGTGCACGGTCACGAGGGCCTCGGGTGACGAGCCGACGATGTCGAAGTCCACTCCTTCACCATCGAGTCGAGGGATGCGCAGGAGGTACATGTACGGGCTGGGGTTGGTGACGCGCAGCACCCGGTAGACGTCGAGGGCACTCGCCGGGCAGTGCGCATCGAAGCGCTGTGACACCACCACCTGGAAGGCATCGCCCGCGCGGATGAGCTCCTGGGCTGTGCGCACGCTCTGCTGGAACTCCTCCGGGGTCGTGCGATCCGCCACCTCCGTGGTGGCGTCCGGATCGTAGGTGGCCACCGTCGACGGCGCGGGGAGCTCGAGGTCACGCGCCATGGCATCGAGACGCGCCATGGCGTCGCGCCAGGCCTCGTCGATGCGCTCATCGGTGTTGTCCACGTTGACGGCATTGGCGATGAGGAGCACCGTGCCGTCGGCGTGGTCGAGTACGGCGAGATCGGTGGCCAGGAGGAAGCCGAGCTCAGGCACGTGGAGTTCATCGGGGTTGCCGTCGACGACGCGCTCCCACCGGCGGACGGCGTCGTAGGACAGGTAGCCGACCATGCCCCCCGTCAGGGGAGGCAGCCCCTCGGGTCGGTCGGTGTGGAGCAGTGCGACAGTGGCTCGCAGCACCTCCAGGGGGTTTCCCGAGCGCGGCACGTCAAGCGGCGGCGTACCCCACCAGGCGACCTCCCCGTCGCGCTCGGTGAGAAGCGCGCTGCTGCGGACACCGACGAAGGAGAAGCGGGAGTAGGCCCGGCCGTGCTCGGCGGACTCCAGCAGGAAGGTGCCGGGTCGCTCCTGGGCAAGCTTGCGATAGAGACCGACGGGGGTCTCGCCATCGGCCAGGAGGCGACGGACGACGGGGATGACGCGACGGCCCGGAGCGAGCTCGCGGAAGCGGTCGAGCGCAGGCGCGGAGCCACCAGGGGCCGGGAGCGGGAAACCCCAGGCGCGACGTTGACTCATGCGCCGGGGTCCGGCAGCGGGGTGAAGCAGGTGCGCTCACCCGTGTGGCATGCGACTCCGTGCTGATCGACGAGCAGCAGGAGGGTGTCGCCATCGCAGTCGACGCGGATCTCGCGGACGTGCTGGACATTGCCGGACGTCTCGCCCTTGACCCAGTACTCCTCGCGACTTCGCGACCAGTAGGTGGCGCACCCCGTCTCGCGCGTGCGCCGCAGGGCCTCGTCATCCATCCACGCCAGCATGAGCACCTCACCGGTGTCCCATTGCTGGACGACGACGGGCACGAGCCCACGATCGTCGTAGCGCACCTCGGTCACCTTGCCATTGTCCGCTACCGGGACGCGCGGGCGACCGGTGGGCGGACGGGGAGCCCCGCGGCCGAGAGTGCGTCCTTGACCTCGGCGATGGTCACGTCGCCGAAGTG
>JBIIDD010000228.1:0-3312 GCA_044238565.1 Candidatus Nanopelagicales bacterium | reverse complement strand
GGAGCAGGACGCCTACATCAAGCAGGTAGCTGGCACGAGCCCCGCCGAGCAGATCGCACAGGCGCAGCAACTGCTCAACTCCGGTGCCATCTCGCAGGCTGAGTTCGACAAGCTCAAGGCGAAGGCCCTCGGCTAGACACCGTTCGTCCGTCGCCGAGGAGCACCCGATCACAAAGGTCGGGTGCTCCTCAGTTATCCGAGGGCGAAGGCGCCCGGCGTCGTAACAAGGATGGCGAGGCCCGCGATGATGCCGGCGCTGCTCAAGGCGAGGAAACCGATCTGGATCGAACGCCGCTGCACGATCGTCGTGAGACCGGCGACGAAGAGCACCACGGCGAAGAAGACGTTGGCGAGGTCGAAGCGGTCGGAGTTGGCATCGGCCGCCTCGGCCGCGACACGGAGGGCTTCGGCCTGCTCGTCGTATGCCTCACCCTCGGCGAGGAGCACCTGGCTGGGGAGAGCGGCAAAGGTCGGGTTCTCGGGGACGAAGGGCGTGGGGGGCGTGGTTTCTTCAGGCTCGTCGGTCCACCACTCGAACGCTGCGAGGAGCTCTGGGCTCATGATCCCCTGCGTCAGATAGTCGGCGACCGTAGTGTCACCGTCCTTGCTGGCCGCAACGTACGCGAGGGCCGACTCGACAAAGATTGAGAGCTCCTGCTGGCGCTCCTGCCCTGACCGGATATATGCGTCGTTGGCGAGCGAGCGGGCGGCCTGCTGCTCGGAGTAGCTCTTCAGCACCAGATCACTCGTGAGTGATTCCCGGTACGCCGACCACGCGGTGAGCACGGCCGCGATGCCCAAGAGCACGGCTGCGGCGATTGCGAGAGCACCCTGTGTGACCGTCGATTTACTCTCGGCGTTGTCACTCATCGTCTCTCCTGGGTTGTCCGATGTGCCGGGGCCCGTGATGACTGGGCCTGGCGACCGACCGTACTGGACCTTGGCGGCTCGCGGTGCCTGGAGAGCGCCAAAAGCTTGGCGTGATGCCTGGGTCAGACGTCGTTCGCCAGCCCGTCGATGACGTGCACGCCCGGATACTCGCGCAGGACCGCGCCTGGCAGCACGATCTTCGACCGGCGGAGGCCGCTGCCGATCACGATCGCCGGCTGTGCGATGACGCGCGAGTCCACCAGTATCGGCCAGTCCGCGGGCAGGCCGATCGGGGTGATCCCGCCGTACTCCATGCCCGTCATCGCCACGGCGTCATCCATTGGAGCGAAAGAGATCTTGCGGACGTCGAGCCAGCGCCTCGCGACGCCGTTGACATCGGCGCGAGTGGTCGCGAGCACCAGGCACGCAGCCATGCGCACCTGCCCCTCGCGCTTGCCCGCGAGGACCACGCAGTTGGCCGAGGCCTCGAGCGGCACGGCATACGCCTCACAGAAGGCCGCTGTGTCGGCGAGGTCGGGATCGATGGGCGCGACGCCGACGCTGTCGCTTCCGCTCCATTCGGCCAGGGCAGCGGCAGTCGCGAGGGCGAGGAGTTCCACATTCGCGGTCGCGGGAGTGACATTGAGGTTGCCCAGCGGCATCATGTGCCGATGAGACCACATCCGGGGGGTGGCTAGGCGTGACGACGTGCATGAGCTATACCCCCTGGGGTATATTGGTCCAACCCGAGAGAAGGAGCGCGTCCCATGTGCAGCCCCGCCCCCTGCTACGCGTGCGGCAAGGTCACCTGGACCGGCTGCGGCGAGCATGCCGACCAGGTCATGGCGTCCGTCCCCGAACCGAAGCGCTGCACCTGCGCCTAGCCCTCTCCGCCTACCCGAGGCGAGGGCACCCGAAGCGAGCGGTCGCCGCTCGCATTCCCTATGCCGGGAGGCGCCATGCCCGCGCGCTCGGCTGACGGCGCACTGCGCGGTGAGCGCATGGCGACCATCCTGGTGCGCCTGCGTGAGCAGGGCGAAGTCCACGCCACCGATCTGGCCGCGGAGTTCGGTGTTTCCCAAGCGACGCTACGTCGCGATCTCGCGATCCTCGAAGAGCAGGGGCTGTGCACGCGCCGCTACGGCGGGGCCGTGCCCACCGAGTCGAGCACTGAGCTTCCCGTCGCCTACCGCGATCGCCGCTCGCAAAGGGAGAAGGCCGCTGTCGCCAAGGCCGCCGCTGATCTCCTGCCTCCCGGGCCGCAGACGGTGGGGTTCACCGGGGGTACGACGACCAGCGAGATCGCGCGCGTGCTGTCGAAGCGCGTGGACCTTGTCGTGGTCACCAATGCTCTCAATATCGCCAGTGAGATGGCGGCCAAGCCCCGCATCCGTGTGGTGGTCTCGGGCGGGGTCGCGCGCTCGCAGAGCACGGAGCTAGTAGGTCCCTGGGCCGAGTCGGCACTGGCTCAGGCCAGCATTGGCACGGCGTACATCGGAGTGGATGGCTTGGATCTCGAGGGAGGGCTCACTACGCACGACAACGTCGAAGCGCGGACCAATGCGGTGTTGTTGGAGCGTGCGGAGAGAGTCGTGGTCGTCGCGGATTCGAGCAAGGTGGGGCGCGTCTTGCCCGGTCACATCGCGCCCATCAACGCGATCCACGTGCTCGTCACAGACGACGGCATCACCACAGAGGTCAAGGCAGCACTCGAGGAGCGGGGAGTCGAGGTCGTCATCGCCTAGGCGGGGACCGAGCAACTCACCTGGTTCTTCAGGCGGATGCGCAGGGCTGCGGCCATGAGGACGACAGAGGCGACGGCAAGGAAGGGCTGCACGGGGGCGAACCACGTCATCGCACCCGATGCGCCCAGGGCGATCAAGACGAGCTTGTTGCACACCGGGCAGCCCACGGCGAAGAAGGCGATGAATCCACCGGCAAGGCCGAGTTTGGATGCCCTTGCCTCTTGAGCGGGCTGCTCCTCCGTGAGACCCGGCTCTCGCACATACGTGGCAAGCAGGAGTCCGCCGAGGATGCCCGTGAGGACAACGACGGGAATGGACCACCAGGTCACCTCAACTGCGCGACCGAAGATCGGGTTGGGGATGACTGCGGTTGGCAGGGCGACGAGGATCGCGGTGGCGATGCCACCGAGCACGGCGACCCGCCATCGTCGGGCGGACCACAGGCGCATGGCGTCGAGCATGTTCGCACTATACCCCCTGGGGTATCTCCCCGCGAGGGGGTACCCGCCCAATCGGTCGGTGGGCACCATGGCCGCTGGCAGACTCCGCGCATGGATCTCACGCAGCTCACCGCCACCGAGCTCATCGACCTCTATCGCAGCGGGCAGGCCTCCCCCGTCGAGGCGATGCAGCAGGTCCTTGAGCGCGTCGAGCGCGTCGATCCGATCATCAACGCCTTCATCCTCGTCGACGCCGA
>JBIIDD010000226.1:0-3323 GCA_044238565.1 Candidatus Nanopelagicales bacterium | reverse complement strand
TGTGCGACTCGAGGAGATCGTTGACCGGCCAGAGCCCCTGCCACAGCCGGCGCCCCTCGGCGAGATCGCCCTTGACGGCGAGAGCGTCGTAGAGCTTGACCGCCTGTTCGGGCAGGAGATTGGCCATACCCCAGACCGAGCCCGTCGCACCGGTGGCGAGTGCGCCGAAGGTGAGAGTGTCCCAGCCATTGAAGGTCGTGATCGAGTCCTTGAAGTGCATCAGCATCGCGGTCACCGACGAGAAGTCGCCGCTGGTGTCCTTGATGTAGCGGACGTTGGGCAACGCGCCGAGCCCGGCGAGCTCATGCGGGGTGAGGCGCACGCCCGTGGCACCCGGCACGTTGTAGTACATGATCGGGATGCCGATCGCGTGACCGACGGCAGAGAGATGCGCGTGCAGCTCATGCAATCGCAGCGGGTCGTAGAAGGGCGGCACGATCATGACGGCTTTGGCTCCGGCCTTCTCCGCGTGGCGACTCAGCTCGATCGTCTCGTCAGTGGAGAGGGCGCCGGTCGACGGCACTACCGCGCTGCGGCCGGCGGCGTACTCGATCACGGCTTCGACAAGGTGCTTGCGCTCGTCGTGGGTGAGGGTGGTGAATTCACCCGTCGTACCGGCCGGGACGATGCCGTGGATGCCCGCGGCGACCATTCGCTCGACCTGATGCTTGAGATTGGCATCGTCGATCGCACTGCCGTCAGCCGTGAAGGGCGTGACGAGGGCGACGAGGATCCCGTGCAGGTCGGTGCTCATGGATGCGCTCCCGCGGGGGTGAGTGCCGGCATCGGCTTGACGCGCCGGGCGAATCGGGTGGGGCTGAAGGGCAGCATCCTCGGCGGGTAGCCGCGGCCGAGGATCGCCTCAGCGAGTGCGCGCGACGTGCCCGGCCCGAGCGTGACGCCGAGCATGCCGTGTCCGCTGGAGACGAATGCATTGGCCGTGCCGGGCAGCAGCCCGATGATCGGCATGCCGTCGGGGGTCATCGGGCGCATCCCTGCCTTGGCCTGAGGTGCGCTCGTCGGCGCCTGCCAATTGTCGAAGTAGCCCGCGGGCCCGCGCAGGATGGCCTGCACGCGCGTGACGTTGACATCTTCGTCGAGTCCGGCGAATTCCATCGTGCCCGACAGACGCATGCGACCGTCGTACGGCGTCATCGCGATCTTTGCATCGGAGAGGTTGATCGCCGTGCGCAGGTGCATGGGCGGGGGAGCGATATCGATCGAGTAGCCCTTGCCCGGGCGGATCGGCAGGGGTACGCCGAAGAGCTCGGTGACGCGCCCGGTCCATGCTCCTGCCGCCACCACGAAGGAGTCGCCCGTGAAGCGGCGGTCCCCGCTGCGTACCGCGACGATGACATCGCCAAGTCGCTCGACGCGGTCGATGGGCGCGGACTCGGTGATGGTGCCGCCGAGCTCGACGATGCGCTCGCGCAGGCCACGGGTGAGCGACGCGGAGTCGATGTGCCGCTCGTGGGGGAAGTAGATGCCGCCCGCCAGGCCGTTGCGCAGGGCGGGCTCGGCCTGATGGATCGCGTCACCCTCGAGGACCTGCGGGTCGAGGCCGAACGCCGACTGCAGGTCAAGCCCCTCCACGTGATGATGCATGTTTTCCGCGTCACGGAAGGCCATGAGCAGGCCCTGGGCATAGGAGTTGAAGGAGACGCCGTCACGCGCGTAGTCATCGAGGATGTCGTTGGTCGCCTCGGCCAGCGCGAGGTGAGCCTGGAAGCCGGCGCGGAAGTCGCGCTCATTGCAGCGGCGCCACATCCCGAGCATGAACCTCACGTGATCGGGCTGGATGGAGGGACGGATGTAGAGGGGCGAGTCCTTGCGGACCATCCACTTCATCGACTTGAGGATGAGCCCGGGTCCCGGCACCGGGGCAGCTTCGGAGGGCACGACCCAGCCGGCGTTGACCGCTGACGCGCCGAGCCCCGATTCGCGCGCGTCGACGATCTCGACCTCGGCGCCCTGGCGGGCGAGCTCGTAGCCGAGCGTGAGGCCGAGGACACCTCCTCCGATGATCACCGTGCGCATGTGGACTCCTTGCTCCGCGCGATTGCCGGACAGGCCCGACGGGGCGAGGCTACGCCGTTATCGACTGACCGACGCTCTCAGCCTTCGATGATGACCGCTATCCGACGCAGGTCATCGAGGTCGGCGAACTCCACCACCAGCCGGCCGCGGCTGCGCTCAGTGCGCACCCCCTCCACGCGCACGCGCGTGTCGAGCAGGTCACCGAGGCGCTCACTTACTCCCGCGGTCACCTCGGCGACCTCGGCGGAGGCCCCGCCGCGGGGGCGCGGCGTGCGCTTGCGTTTCGGCTCGCCGTCGTCGCCGATGAGCACGATCTCCTCGACCGAACGCACCGAGAGGCCCTCCTTGACGATGCGTTCGGCAAGGACATCCATCGCCTCTGAGCTGTCCAGTGAGAGCAGGGCGCGCGCGTGTCCCGCACTGATCACGCCGGCTGCGACCCGGCGCTGCACGGCGGGAGGCAGTTTGAGTAGGCGCAGCGTGTTGGCGACCTGGGGCCGCGAGCGGCCCAGGCGCTGTGCCAACTCCTCCTGGGTGCCGCCGAAGTCAGCGAGGAGCTGCTGGTACGCCGCCGCCTCTTCCAATGGATTCAGCTCGGCGCGATGGAGGTTCTCCAGCAGCGCCTCGCGCAGCATGTTGTCGTCCGTGGTGTCGCGCACGATCGCGGGGATGCGGTCGAGTCCCGCCTGCTGCGATGCACGCCAGCGACGCTCACCGGCGATGAGTTCGTAGTGGGCTCCCTTGCCTTCGCGACGGCGCACGACAATCGGCTGCAGGAGTCCGATCTCCTTGATCGAGTGGACCAGCTCTGCCAGCGCGTCGGTGTCGAAGACCTGTCGCGGCTGGCGCGGATTGGGGACGACGTCGTCCGGGGCGATCTCGACGTAAATGGCACCGACCACGGGAGCGGGAGGGTCGGGAGGAATGGGCTCGTTGCGATGAGCGGCTGCCGCTCGTTTCGCCTTGCCACCCTCCGCTACGCGAGTGGAGGCGGGGGAGGTGGCGGATGGCTCAGTGGGGATGAGAGCGCCCAGACCCCGGCCGAGGCCTCGCTTCGCTTCAGCCATGGAACCCTCCCTGGTCAGGACTGTGGATAACCTGTGGATAACTAGTCATGTTGAGCTCCGTTGAGGTCGCGTGCCGCCTGAAGGTAGGCGAGGGCACCCGAGGAGCCTGCGTCGTAGGCGAGCACGGTCTGGCCGTAGGAGGGGGCCTCCGAGAGGCGCACCGACCGGGGGATCACCGTCGGCAGCACCACATCGCCGAAGTGCTCGCGGACCTCCTGG
>JBIIDD010000227.1:0-3323 GCA_044238565.1 Candidatus Nanopelagicales bacterium | reverse complement strand
GCAGACGTAGCCCTGCTGGACTTGGCGCTCGGCACCGCGCAGATGAACGGCATCGACCTCGGCCTGGCCATGCGCGCACTCAACGACAACATCGGCATCGTCATCCACTCGCAGTTCCGGCTCAACACCGTGGCACGCACGGTACCGGCGGATGCGCTCATGGGCTGGGCGACGCTGCCCAAGTCCGGGGATCTCGACATGGACCTGCTCGTGCACATCCTGCGCGAGACGGCGCGCGGCATCACTAACGTGCCAGAGGCAGGCCCATCGAGCGCGCCTTCCCCACTGGAGCAGATGACGATGCGTCAGCGCGCCGTCATGGGCATGGCGGCCGCGGGTGTCGCGTCACCCGAGATCGCGCGCCGCCTCACCATCTCCCACGATGCGGTCCGCCAGGACCTCTCGGCGGTCTACCGCATCCTGATTCCCGACGCGACGTCATCGGATGATCGGCGTACCCGGGCGGTGCTCGCCTACCTCGCGATCATCAACGACGATCACGCCATTGACGGGCCGTGAGCGACATGCGCTGGTGGCAGTGGATCGGTCCCTGGCCGCTGCGACCCCTTGCGATCGGATTCCTCACGTCGATCTTCGCTCTCGCTACCACGTCCCACCGCCTCACCGCGGACACCGCTCCTCGCATCACGCTGACCGCACTGGCCGTGGGCACCGTCGGTGGCGGGGTCCTCTGGCTGAGTCGCCGTGTGGCTCCGCGGATGGTCGCGCGCCTTCCCGGCTACCTCATCGCCGTTGCACTCGCGGGGCTCGCCAGCAATGCCGTGCGCTTCGCCACCGACACCGCGTTGGACTTCCGCAACTTCGACCCAGCAGCCAACTTCATCTTCACGTGGCTGCGCTCGATCGTCTTCGCGCTGTTCCTTCTGGCCATCCTTGGCGTATCCCAGCGGCGACTGCAGGCTCAGGTCGACCGCGCGGATGACGCTCTCGCCGCCCTTCGCCAGCAGGCGGAGGCGCTGCTCACGGCGGATGAGGAGGTACGCCGCCAGGTATCCCTACTCCTCCACGATCGCGTGCAGGCCGGACTCATCGCCGCGTGTCTGCGCCTGCGTCGCTCGCTCGGCCCGATCCCAGATCGCGATGCCGAGGTCGCGCGCGTGGTTGACCAGCTTGAGGAACTGCGCACCTTGGATGTACGCCGCGCCGTGCATGCCCTCAGCCCCAATCTCAGTGAGGTCGATCTCGTGACAGCCCTTGAGGAACTCTCTGAGACCTACAGGCCCGCGATGACAGTCACGTGCACCCAATCCCCGGGAATCGACGTGCCGGAAGACATGCGCCTCGGCATCTACCGCGTGGTGGAGCAGTGCCTGCTCAACTCCGCGATGCACGGCGATGCCGAGAACTGCACGATCGACATCGGGTACGTCGGACCCGACATCATCGTCACCGTGGTCGACGACGGCGTCGGAGCGCCAATTGATGCCACGTCCGGGTTCGGCACGACGCTCATCGACACCTGGTGCCGCGTGCTCGGTGCACAGTGGACGCGCGAATCAGGCACGCGCGGGACAACAGTCGAGCTCCGGGTTCCGAAGGCACTGTGAAAGTCGCCTCACAATTGTGAGGCGCCCCTCGTGGACTCCCACATATGTGAGCGCGTGCCGCTGCGGCCAGCAATCATCCCTAGCGTCAGGGCATGCCTCATAGGGCGCTACCCACGCTCGCGCTCACCGTGACCATCATCGCCGCGCTCATCAGCGCGGCGCCCGTGCAGGCGATTGCGCCGCCCGCGAGCGCGAGCGCATCGCCCTCGGCTGTTGCTCCGCGATCGATCGGCGATGGAATCCTCGGCTCCTGGTCAGCTCTCGGCACGGGTGTAGCCGGAGGAGGAGGCGGCGTCTTCTCACTGGCGCTCCGCGATGACACGCTCTACGTCGGGGGCAACTTCTCGGCGGCCGGTGGACTGCTCGGCACCGAAATGATCGCGGCCTGGTCCATCCCTGGCCAGTCGTGGCGAGCGATGAGCACAGGAGTCACCGGCGGCGAACTGGAATCCATCGTTCCGCGGGACGACACCGTCTACATCGCTGGTCGCTTCACCTCGGCGAGTGGCGTGGCGTCAACGACCAACCTGGCGGCATGGTCGGTGCGCGATGACACATGGCACGCCATCTATTCTGGAGCGTCCCTCAACTCAGGTGCCAAGTCCCTTGCCCTCGTGGGCGACGACAGCCTGTACGTGGGGGGCACCTTCACGAATGCCGGCACGGGAGGCCTGGCCCTGCTGAACCTCAGTTCCGGAGCGTGGTCATCCGCAGGAGCGACGGGCATGACCGGCGGGATCTACGACCTCGCCCTGAGAGGCGGCTCGCTCTACGCGGTTAACGCCAACACCCCGCCGACAGCAGCCCGAGGCACACTGAGTTCAAGCACCTGGTCCACCCTGGGCTCCCTCACGGGCAACTACACCTTCGCCATCGCCACCCAGGGCGACGACACCGCCTTCATCGGAGGCCAGTTCACAGTGGCCGGCGGCATTGCCACTCGCAACATCGCTGCGTGGTCCGACACCGCGGGCGCTTGGCGAGCGGTGGGGCCCGGAGTTGACAACAACGTATGGGCTCTCGCCATCGACGACACGCGCGGACTGGTCTATGCGGGCGGCGACTTCCGGTCCCTCCAGGGAGCCGCAACCGACTCACTGCGCAGGGTCGGGGTCTGGGACACCGGCATCGCAGAGTGGATCCCCCTCACCTGGGGGGCCGGAGCATCCGGCAACGGAGTCAACAGCGCGGTGCGCGCCATCGTCGCCGATGACTCCCATGTCTATGTCGGCGGTTACTTCAACACGGGGGGCAACTCCATCGCACGCTGGACCTGGCTCCCGCCGTCAGGTTCGAACGACGACACGGGTCTCACCGGCGACAGCGTCACTATCGACGCCGAGGGACTCATCGGCGTCACCCGTGTCCGCATCGGCAACACCGTCGCCTCCTTCACGCGCGACGACTCGACGACGCTCACCTTCACCACTCCCGCTGGCACCTTCGCCGACGACACGATCTACGTCGATGCCGTGGGCGGGACGGGCCAGGTCGGCATCTTCAGCTCTTGGCCCACACGACCTCGGGCCCCGCAAAGCGTCACCGCATCGCCCGGCGACGACACAGCGGCGGTGTCGTGGACTGCGCCGTCGGTCGATGGTGGGAGCCCCATCACGTCCTATACGGCCTTGGCGGTCGGCACCGACGACAGCTGCACCACGGCCACGACCTCGTGCACCATTCCGGGACTCACCAACGGCACGACCTACAGCATCACCGTCACCGCCACCAATGCCCAAGGCACAGGACGCGTCT
>JBIIDD010000225.1:0-3333 GCA_044238565.1 Candidatus Nanopelagicales bacterium | reverse complement strand
CGCCACAGGATGTCAGGCCCACTGAATGCCAGCGCATGACCGGTCATTGATCCAGGTAGCAAGACCTCAGCCAGCCCTCGTCATGACCGACGCGCACCTTGTCGGGCGTCACCGACGCGACGAGGGTGGTGTCACCGGGGGAAACACCCATGTCGCACATCAGAGGGAGCCAGCATGCGTTCGGAGCACCATGCCGACACAACGGCGGGTCGAAACTCTCGCCACAGGACCTTTCTCCTCGTCACTGGCCTCACCGTGGCCAGCGTGTCGGCCGTCATCGTGGTGGCGTGGCTGCTCAGTCTCACGGTGACCGGCAGCTTCGACTCGATCATCCCAGGGGCGCCACCCATCTTCATCCTGGTCGCTGCAGCCCTCTTCGTGATGGTCGTCGTCGGGGCAAGCGCCCTCATCGAGGCGCTTTCCCTTCTGCCGCAGGTGCGACCATCCGATCCCGCTTCGCACACCCGGCATCCGCTGGGCGCGTGCCGGATAACCGTGATCATTCCAGCGCATAACGAGCAGGCAACCCTTCCCGGCACACTCGCCTCTCTTCACAGGCAGACACGCCTCGCGGATCGCATCGTGGTTGTCGCCGATAACTGCTCAGACCTCACGGCTGACGTTGCCCTCCAGGCCGGCTGCACCGTGATCGAGACCCAAGGCAACAGGGGGCGCAAGGCTGGAGCACTCAACCAGGCACTCGCACGCCTACTTCCCTCGTCCGACGAACGAGACTTCTTCCTACTCATGGATGCCGACACCCAGCTATCGCCACGGTTCATCGCTGCGGCCACAGAGGTCCTGGCCTACGACGGTGACGTGGCCGCCGTGGGTGGAGTCTTTGCCGGTGATCGGCGACCTGGGTTGCTTGCACAACTGCAGCGCAACGAGTTCGCCCGCTACGCCCGGCAGATTTCCGCACGCCGTGGACGAGTGTCAGTCCTCACCGGGACGGCGACACTCTTTCGCGCGAACACTCTTGAGCTCGTTGCGGCGCACCGAGGTGACACCCTCCCGGGCATGCGCGGCAAGGTCTACGAGGAGTCGGCGATCACCGAGGACAACGAATTGACGCTGGCCCTCAAGACCCTCGGCGCCCACGTCGTTTCTCCCCGCGAGTGCTCCGTCGAGACAGAGACGATGCCGAGTGTGCCCACGCTGTGGACCCAACGCGTGCGCTGGCAGCGCGGTGCCCTCGATAACCTCAGCGATTACGGCGTCCGAGCATCCACCGCCAGGTATTGGGTCCAGCAGTGGGGACTCGCCTACGGATCCATTGCACTGCCGACATCGCTCTTCGTGCTCTTTGCGATCCCGATCATCATCGGCCAGTGGGCTCTTCTGCCCTTCTGGCTGGCAGTTGCGGTGATCTTCTCCCTCGAGCGGGGACTCACCGCATGGGACACGGGCTGGCGCGGAAGGCTTATTGCCTTCTCGCTCGTGCCAGAGATCATCTACGACCTCTTCCTCCAGGCCTGCTTCCTCCGCGCCATGTCCGGCATGGTGAGTTCGCGTGACATCGCCTGGGGTCACCTTCCGGCATCCATGGCGGAGGCGCGCTCCTAATGCTTGGGCTCGTGGCGTTCGTGGCGATCAACACCCTGGTGTTCCTGGGCCTCGCCGTCGGCAAAGTGGTGCCCTGGCCGCAGCCCGTGCCACCGAGACTGCTTCGAGCTGTCGCCACGCCAGGGCGCAGCGCGGATGGGAGTAAACCCGACGTGACGAGGACCCTCCCCCAACGGGGACTGCTCTCCCTCGTCTCACTCTTCGACCGACAACGGGCAGGGCGAAGGTAGACACGCAGCGGCCACACGGTGAGGGGCAGCCACGCATCGTGGCTGCCCCTCACCGTTTCCTGTATCTGGGGACTACCTGGTCGTGACCTTCACCATCTCGATCGCACCGGGACCTGCGTAGCTGACGGCGCGGACGCGGATGGTGACGTTCTTCTTGCTGCCGAGGCCGGTGAGTTTCACCGATGTCTGGGTCGAGGGGTAGTCCTTCCAGGCGCCCCTATTGACCTTGACCTGGTAGCCGATAAGGACGGCTCCCTGGAGCGCCATCGGCGACTTCCACGACACCTGAGCACCGCCCTTGAGCGACCTTGCCTTGAGGTCCTGCACGGCACCCGGTGCCACAGCCTGGCTGATCGCGAAGGCGACGTCACTGCCCACGCCCACCGCGGAAATGCTCGAACCCGCCGCCGCAGGGACAGCCGCGACATCCGCGCTGTCGCCCCAGGCGATCACAGAGCCACCGGAGGTCACGGCAGCGATGTTGCCGCCGCCGGCGGCGATCGCCACGACATTGGCCTGCGCCGCCGCGGGCACCGCCTGGACAGCGGCGCTGCCACCCCACACGATGACCTTGCCTCCGGCGATGGCCGCCGAGAAGGTGTCACCCGCTGCAATCGCAGTGACACCGGTGGCCGCAGTTGCCGGCACCGTGGTCTGACCGGAGGCGTTCGAACCCCAGGCGAGCACGGCGCCGCCCTTGAGTGCGAGTGAGTGCTGGCCGCCCGCGGCAATCGCGGTGACTCCTGACTGAGCAGCCGTGGGGATCGACGTCTGGGCTGCGGCGTTGTCGCCCCAGCCGATGACGACACCCATGTTGGTGTCGTCGATGTCGCGGATCGCCAGGGCGTGTCCACCGCCCGCAGCGACCTCGGCCACACGCGTGAGAGCGGCCGTGGGCACGGTCGTCTGCCCCTTGCCATTGGCACCCCAGGCGAGCACCTTGCCCGTGAAGTCGTCGATCTTCTTGATCGCGAGCGAGAAGTCAGTGCCGGCCGAGAAGCTCAAGACGTCGGACGTCGCCTCAGCGGGCACCGTGGTCTGGCCTGCGGCATTCGAACCCCAGGCGATGATCCCGAAGTCCTTCATCGCGAGCACGTGGGCGCCGCCGACCTCGATGGCCTGCACATCCTTCTGCGCCTCAGCGGGGACGGTAATCGACGGGGAGCTCGCGCTGCCCCAGGACCAGACCTTGCCGATGCCACCAGCAGCCTGCGCAGGACCTGCAGCAACGGCGGTCATGCCGGCCAAGGCAACGGTCAGGGATAGCGCACTCGCGAGTGCAGCGCGTCTCATGTGGGGATCTCCGCTCTTTCGTATTGGACGTCGACATGTCGTGAAGGACACGATGGGAATACGCGAAGTTACCAACGCGATGGCACCCCATGCCTGCGCAGTCAGAGATGTCATGAATAGGCGACATCAATGTGCAGTCACTACATGTGACGCGTCTGCGTAGGTCCGAATCCTCGGTCACAGAGACATGAGCCCCGGACATGCAGACGGCGCACCCTGTCGGATGCGCCGCGCGTGGAGCTGA
>JBIIDD010000224.1:0-3334 GCA_044238565.1 Candidatus Nanopelagicales bacterium | reverse complement strand
CCGGCGTCGTGCCGAGCACGGATCCGACCGACTCCGAGGAGTACGCCGTGATCCTCGAGGTGCTTCGCCGCACGCTCACCGAGGACCCCCAGCGCTGGACCCGCATCGGCCAGGGCATCAAGGGCGTCACCGAGGAGACCACGACCGGCGTGCACCGCCTCTACGAGATGATGAACGAAGGGCGCCTGCTCTTCCCCGCCATCAACGTCAACGACTCCGTCACCAAGTCGAAGTTCGACAACAAGTACGGCTGCCGCCACTCGCTCGTCGATGGCATCAATCGGGCCACCGACGTGCTCATCGGCGGCAAGGTCGCGGTCGTCTGCGGCTACGGCGATGTCGGCAAGGGCAGTGCGGACTCGCTCCGCGGCCAGGGTGCCCGCGTGATCGTCACCGAGGTGGACCCCATCTGCGCGCTCCAGGCAGCCATGGACGGCTACCAGGTGGCGACCATCGAGGACGTCATCGACACCGCCGACATCTTCATCACCGCGACCGGCTGCAAGGACGTCATCACCGCGGAGCACATGTCGCAGATGAAGCACCAGGCGATCGTCGGCAACATCGGCCACTTCGACAACGAGATCGACATGACCGGGCTGACCCAGATCCCGGGCGTCGTGCGTCGCACGATCAAGCCGCAGGTCGACGAGTGGGCCTTCCCCGACGGCCACTCGATCATCGTGCTGTCGGAGGGCCGACTGCTCAACCTCGGCAACGCGACCGGGCACCCGTCCTTCGTGATGTCCAACTCCTTCACCAATCAGGTGCTCGCGCAGCTCGAGATCTTCACGCGTCCTGACGAGTACCCCCTCGGCGTCTACACCCTGCCGAAGCACCTCGACGAGAAGGTCGCACGCCTGCATCTCGACGCGCTCGGCGTGCACCTCACCGAGCTCAGCAAGGATCAGGCCGAGTACATGGGCGTGGATGTCTCCGGCCCCTACAAGCCCGACCACTACCGCTACTGATCCACCACATGACGGGCACGACGAGCGCCTCGAATTCCGCGAGAAACCCTGAGCCAGACGCGGAATTCGAGGCGCTCGCGCGTGGGGCGCTCGCCCTCTGGCCTAGCCTGAACGCGTGAGCAGCACCCAGGACGACCCGCCACTCCCCTCGAATCCAGGGCCTTCGACCGCCACCGTGAAGACGCGGCCGCCCGCGGACTACCCCGGTTGCCCCGTCACCGTTGACATTGCCATGGCCCAGGGTCGCGTGCTTCGAGCGCCTCGGTGGGGGATCCCCGACGCGATCATCCCCCTGCTGGGCTTCGTCTTGATCTCGATCGCCGTGGTCGCAGGGGGCAGCTACCTCGATCTCCCCCTGACGTGGATGCTCCTCCTCGGGATCACGCTGCCGTGGATCGCACTGGCCGGATGGCCGGTGTTCACCACGGCCATCCAGGGCAACGGCCCACGCATCGACCTCGGCTTGCGCCTCACCTGGAGCGACCTCGGGTGGGGAGCGCTCGGAGGTTTCGTCGCGCTCATGGCCGGGGGCGCCGTCGCACTGATCATGCAGGCGCTTTTCGGCGAGATCACAGCAGCGGCAGGCGAGGTGGGCGAGCAGCTTCGCGACGAGGGCACCCTGCTCGCCTTGGTCCTCTTCGCGCTGTGCGTGGCTATCGGGGCTCCCATCGCCGAGGAGATCGCCTTCCGAGGCATGGCCTACAACGCCCTCGCCAAGCGAGGTCTCAGCACCGCCTGGGTCATCGCCATCACGACCCTGGCCTTCAGCCTCTTCCACCTCGAGCCCCTCAGGGCGCCGATCCTCCTCGCCAGCGGCCTCGTCCTCGGGGTGCTGAGGTGGAAAACCCGCAGCCTGGGAGCCCCGATCGTGGCCCACGTCGTCAATAACCTGCCGGGTGCAGCAGGAATCCTGCTCCTGGGATGACACCATGATCTCGTGAGAGGACGCGTCCTGGTCGTCGACGACGACGTGGCATTGGCCGAGATGCTCGGCATCGTGCTGCGCGGTGAGGGTTTCGACCCGGTCTTCTGCGCCGACGGCAGCGAGGCGCTCCAGGCCTTCCGGGACTCTCGCCCCGACATCATCCTGCTCGACCTCATGCTCCCGGGCATGGATGGCATCGACGTCTGCCGGGCCATCCGCAATGAGTCCGGGGTTCCCATCGTGATGCTCACGGCGAAGAACGACACCATCGATGTCGTGCTCGGGCTCGAGTCCGGTGCCGATGACTACGTCGTCAAGCCGTTCAAGCCCAAGGAACTCGTCGCCCGCCTGCGCGCGCGGGTGCGCCGCAGCGACGATCCCGCCACCGGCACGCTCGAGATCGGCGACGTGACGATCGATGTCGCAGGTCATGTCGTGCGACGCGCTGATCGAGTGGTGCCGCTCACACCACTGGAGTTCGACCTCCTGGTCTGCCTCGCGCGCAAGCCCTGGCAGGTCTTCACCCGTGAAGTGCTGCTCCAGGAGGTGTGGGGCTACCGCCACGCGGCCGACACTCGATTGGTCAACGTCCATGTGCAGCGACTGCGCGCCAAGATCGAGCACGATCCCGAGCACCCGGAGATCGTGCTCACGGTGCGTGGCGTGGGATACAAGGCCGGCCCGCCATGACCACCGGCCCGACGAGTCCGCCGACTCCGAGGGCTTCCTCGGCCCCGATGCACCTGGTGACGCTCTGGCGTCGCTCCCTGCTGCTCAGGGTGACCGTGACCACCCTCATCCTGTCCATCATCGTCATGACGGTGCTGGGATTCCTGCTCCTGTCACGCGTGACGACGGGCCTGCTCGATTCGGCTGAGCGCACAGCCGTCACCGAGGCCAGTGCGGGCCTGGCCGATGCCCAGCGCATCTCGGCCGCAGCATCGTCGGGCACCAACGCTGCGTCCCCCGCGAGCATCGTCGACACCATTGTGGCGTCGCTCGCCACGCGCGCTGGCTCACCACCGCAGTACGACGTCCTGCTCCTTGCCGGCGAGACGGAGGGCACCGCGCCGGAGCGAGGCACCAACCTCGTCTCCGATGCCAGCGTGCCCCTGGATCTGCGCGAGACGGTGCTCCTCACCGGCCGCCAGTCGTGGACCTACACCGAGATCCGCTACCTCGATGGTCGCAGCGCTCCCGGCCTCGTCGTGGGCGCTCCGCTAGCGGTGACCGACATCGGCACCTACGAGCTCTACTACCTCTTCCCCCTCACCAATGAGGCCAACACGCTTGACCTGGTGCGCAGCACCGTCATCGGCACCGGCGTCCTGCTGGTCGTGCTCCTAGGCGCCGTCGCGGCTCTCGTCACGCGCCAGGTCGTCGCACCCGTGCGCTCGGCAGCGCGCGTCGCCGAGCAGTTCTCCGAGGGTCATCTGCG
>JBIIDD010000223.1:0-3336 GCA_044238565.1 Candidatus Nanopelagicales bacterium | reverse complement strand
AGCGAGTGACGGTCACCACCTGGGCCTTGCGGGCCAGGGTGTTGAGGTGATGGAAGACGAGCAGCTTCGGACTCTCGCTCATCGCTTGCCGGTCGACCGTCACAGTGAGGCGAGTGCCCCTCGCGGCAACCGCGGGCACGGTGCCATTCGACGTAAAGGCCGTGACGTCCGGTGCCAGCAGGTTGGCGCGCAGCGGCACGCGGGGATGCCCGATGACGTCGATGAGCGCACCCCCTGGTCCGTAGGCCTCGACCCAGTAGGAGATGGAGGTCGTCTCGGCAGTGATGTACGGCGTGAGGGGGGCACCAGTGATCGAGTCGACGGGGTTGGCGAGACCTGCGAGATTGACCGGCAGGGTCATCACGTTGCCGTAGAGCTTGGCGGTGTCCTTGTCGCCCGCGACGTTGTTCATCAATTCCACTGAGGGAGTCGTGACTCCGTCACCTGGTCGCACCCCAGTGGTCAAGGCGACGAAGACGTCCTGGCCCGCGTTGACATTTGCGACCGTGAGGTCGGCGGTGCCCTCGTTATCCGTGTCGAGATAGACGACGAAGCGTGCGATGTTGGCCGCACTTCGCCAGGGCTGCCAGCTGGCAATCCCGAAGTAAGCCTTCCCGGGAGTGTCCGCGGAGAGGGGATCGCGGCCATCCGCGGAAATCTCGCGGGCGTCGGAGGTGAAGCCGACATAGCGCATGTCGGCGGACGCCTCGTCGGCAGTGTTGACGCAGCCTGTGCTCACGCCGGGCATGCACTCGGGGAGTCTCGGACTCTCGCCCATGAGTTGCATCGCCGAGATACGCGAGCGCTCGCGCTCGTAGGCTTCCGCACCGCGCACGTCCACCCCGCGACCATTCAGTGTCATCGATCCCCTGAGGAGGCCGCCCGCGCCGGTCACCCTCACGGTGGCCGGCGCCGCCAGAGTCGAGGCAGGCCGCGGCGCGGCGAAGACCGGCACGCGCAGCGAACGATCGCTGCCGGCGGGCTTGACCAAGAGGTGCGAGCTGATCACGCTGAGGAACTCCCGCATCCTGCCGTCCCTCAGCGGATCCAGGGAGATCGTCGGATCGGCCCTGTGGATGAGCCGGCTGGGATCCACGGTGAGCGTGACGCGCACTGTCGCTGACTTACCTGGCTCGAGGGTGACGCTGCGCGGTGACACGGCGTACGCCGCTCCGGGAAGGGCGTTGATTGCTCCGAGGCTCACGGAGTAAGTGCGGGCCCCGCCGTCCGTGCGCAGGTCCTTGATGCGCACGGACTTCGACCGTGATGTCGCGGACGCGATGTTCATGACGCCGAAGGAGACGCTCACAGCACCGGGATCGTCGACGACGTACGCGACGGCATCCGTGGACACCGCAGCCTCGGCATCGACGCGGCCGGAGCCCATGCGGAGGTTGTCGTAGCGCGGGCCCGTACGTCCCGGCTTCAGGAAGAGGTCATGGTCCGCGGTGTTCATGATGGCGGCCTTCACCTGCTGCGGATTCCATGTCGGGTGCGCGGCAAGCACAAGGGCAGCCACACCCGCGGCCGCGGGAGCGGCCATTGAGGTCCCGCTGGCTGAAGATCCTCCCGACCCGGTGCCCACCGCAGCGGAGAAGATCGTGCCGCCGGGTGCGCTCACGTCGGGCTTGACATTGCCCGCGAGCGCGGTGCCTCGCGAGGTGAAGCTCATGGCGGTGTCTGTCGGGTTCTCGGGCCCGGTGATGATGACCCGCTCACTATTGCGCAGGCTCCCGTCGAGCGTGGCGGTGACCGAGCGGCCGGCGACCAGTGCGGAATGCAGGGCATCCGTAGTTGGGCCGAGCGTGACCAGCGAGGGGATGCGCGCGTCGCCCCCAGTGCTCACGGTGAAGAGCACCTGGGGACCGCCGAGGATCGCACCGATGGCTCCCGCCTCCGCGGCATGCGCGACGCGGACCGACGAAGGGCACCGTCGGGTTGCATCGTTCGCGTCCCATTGGAGCAGGACGATGCGCCCCGCCACCTTCGCCGCATCTGCTGAGCTGAAGGCCTGGCAGCCGTCCGGATTGTTGCCGCCACCGGCTGGTGTCGACCAGTCGCCAATTTCGACGACCGTGCCACGGGCCGACTGACTGTTCCAGTTATTGGCGGTGGCAAGGGAGGCGGGATAAGTCTTTGTGGTTCCCGCGATCGATGCCGTGAAGCCATCGGTGATCTGCCCGTTGTCCTCGCTGGCTGCCACCGAGAGCGCCTTGGTCGCGACAGCGGGCCCGCCGCCGATTTCGTAGGTGTCGCCCGAGTTTCCTGCTGACGCGATCACGGAGATGCCGGCCTCGACCGCGTTGTTGCTCGCGACCGCGTCCGGACTCTGCACGGATCCATAGTTGGAGCCGAGCGACATGTTGACGACGTCGAGGTGGTCGGAGAAGTCGCCGTCTCCATTGGGGTCCATCGCCCAGTCCAGGCCCGCGACCACGAGATTCGTCGAGCCCCGGCAGCCGAAGACCTTGATGGCGTAGAGGGTGGCCTCCGGTGCGACGCCAGGGCCGATGCCCATGGTGTCGAAGGGAGTGGAGGCGTCCCACGGTCCGCGATACGTCGTGCCGTCCGCGGCGACGCCGTATCCGCCCGCTGTGCCTGCGACATGCGTGCCGTGGCCGCCGCAGTCGAGCGGGTTGTCGTCGGGCGCCGGGACGGCGGTGGCGGGATTGCTCGCGTTGTAGGCGTTTCCTGCCAGGTCGATACCGCCCGCGACCTTGAGCGGATCGGGATAGACCGGTGATTGCCCGGCTTCCTTCGCGGCGAGTGCTGCCTGGTACGCCGCGACCGTGCCGGCGCCGCCGAAGTTGGCATGGGTGTAGTCGATGCCGGTGTCCATGATTCCTACGGTGATTCCCTTGCCCGTGCCCGCAGATCCGGTCCACGCGACAGGCGCGCCGATGAGCGGCACGGCGATGAAATTGTCGCGCTCCATCGGCACCAGGCGATGCACTGCCTTGACACCCGGAATCCGCGCGAGGCGATCAAGATCATCGGCATCAGCGCGCACGGCGACACCGGCGTAGACGTTGGTGGCCTCGAAGACGACGTTCTGCTTTCCTACGGCCCGGCGTACTCCCGCCGCGAGTGCGTCGACGCGCGCGATCGCCGCGCGGGCGGACGCCTGCTTTGACCGCGTCGTGGGTGCCGCGGCCCAGGCCACGGCAGCGGGGACGGTATCGAGTTCGAGCATGACGCTCACGGTCTGAGGCGGTGTGGGCAGCGCGAGCCGCTCCATCGATCCCGTGCCCTCAGGTGATCCCGCATGCGCTGGAAGAGCGATGGACGCGAGGATCAGGCCGACGATGGATGTGAGCGCAGCTGAGCGCGTGACCG
>JBIIDD010000222.1:0-3356 GCA_044238565.1 Candidatus Nanopelagicales bacterium | reverse complement strand
CGTGCGCTGGATGAGCGTCTTGACGACCTGCTCGAGTCGGTACTGCTCGGCGCAGGGCGGGCAGGCCTGCAGGTGCCCGGCGATGGCGACCGCCGAGGTCGCATCGAGCTCCTGGTCCAGGTAGTCGTAGACGCGCGAGAGGGCCTCTCCGCAGGTGCACGGCTCGCACTCGCTCATGACGCACCCCCGTCCGGGACGAGGTAGCCCTCGGAGATGGCGTAGTCCTCGAGCGACGAGCGCAGTTGCTTGCGGCCGCGGTGCAGGCGCGACATCACGGTGCCGATCGGCGTCTCCATGATGTCGGCGATCTCCTGGTAGGAGAAGCCCTCGACGTCGGCGAGATAGACCGCCATGCGGCGTTCGTCAGGCAACTCACTGAGCGCGTTGTTGATGATGTCGTTGGGCAGGCGGTCGAGCGCCTCGGCCTCCGCAGACCGCAACTCTCCTGTGGCGTAGGCCTGCGTGAAGCGCATCTGCCAGTCATCGAGGTCGTCGGTGTCGGTCTGCAGCGGCTGGCGCTTCTTCTTGCGATAGGTATTGATGAAGGCGTTGGTGAGGATGCGGAAAAGCCACGCCTTGAGATTGGTGCCCGGGGTGAAAGAATCGAAGGCCGCGAACGCCTTGACGAAGGTCTCCTGCACGAGGTCCTCGGCATCGGCCGGGTTGCGGGTCATCCGCATCGCGGCGCCGTAGAGCTGGTCGAGGTAGGGCAGGGCGTCACGCTCGAAGCGCGCGGCGCGCTCCTCGTCGGTCTCCGGGATCACGGCAACCGCAGCCTCGTCGACCTGGGCTTCATCCATCACTGATGAGGGTACGCCGACCCCCGCGGGCCCGAGATCGGCCCGCACGGTGGGCAGGCCCTCCATGGGGGGCATCGACGCCTGACCGGTCAGCACGAAGCCCTCAACGCCGGGACCGACCGGGTCATTCCCCGATGGGCTCCACCAGGTCCGGCCCCTGGTTGCGCACGGAGTTGACCGCAGTCGACACCGGGTAGATGTCCCAGAAGCCCCCGGGCGTCGGGGCCAGCAACTCGGCCAGCACCTCCTGCCCCGGAGTCTGCGGATCCAGCCACGCCCCGCGCTGCTCGGGCAGCACCGCGATGGGCATGCGGTCATGGATCTGCCCGACGTTGTCGCGCGCCGCCGTGGTGATGATCGTCGTCGAGAGCAGCCACGCGCGCGGGTCGTCGTCGTCCCGGATTTCCTTGTCGCGCCACCATTCGTAGAGCCCGGCCATCGCCAGGCCGGTGCCGTCGGCGGGATGCAGGAAGAAGGGCTGCTTCGGTGGCCTCTTGCCTGCCGCCGTGAGGGCGCCCTCCGGCGGTGCCTGCCATTCGTAGAAGCCGTCGGCCGGCAGCAGGCAGCGGCGCGAGGCAAGCGCGCGCTTGTACGACGGCTTCTCCGCGAGCGTCTCGGCGCGCGCATTGATCATCCTGTTGCCGATGCTCGGGTCCTTGGCCCACGACGGCACCAGCCCCCAGCGCGCAACATCGAGCCGACGCGGGTGGTGACCGCTCTCATCGGGCTTGCCATCACGGACGACGTAGACCTCATTGGTCGGTGCGATGTTGAATCGCGCGGGCAGGTCGGTCGTCGGGGGCACCTCCACGCCGAACTCCTCCACCAGCGCCGCCGGCTCACGCGATGCCGCATACCTCCCGCACATGGGAGAAGCCTGCCCCATCCCCTTCCCCGATACCCTCGCAGCGTGAGCGACGTGACCGACGCCTGGCCGGCCCCCACCGCGCCCGCGCCCGTCTCGGCCACCGTCGCCGTGCCCGGATCCAAGTCGGCGACCAACCGCGCCCTCGTGCTCGCCGCCCTCGCCGATGGACCCTCGACCGTCTCGGCGGCGCTCGCTGCGCGCGACACCCGGCTCATGGCTCAGGCACTCATCTCACTCGGCGTGGACATCCGCGAGGTCGGCACTGACGCTGTCGGCAACATCGACTGGCAGGTCACGCCCGGGCCCTTGCACGGCAATGCCTCCGTCGATGTGGGCCTGGCCGGCACCGTCATGCGCTTCCTGCCGCCTGTCGCCGCGCTGGCGACGGGCCCGGTGGACTTCGACGGCGACCCGCGCGCCCGCGAGCGCCCGCTCGGCCCGATGCTCGATGCCCTGCGCGCACTCGGCGTCGCGGTGACAGACGCGGGCGGCTTCCTGCCGCTGCGCATCGAAGGCACAGGAGCCGTGCGCGGTGGTGCAGTGGACATCGATGCATCGGCGTCGAGCCAGTTCGTCAGCGGGCTACTCCTCTCGGCGGCGCGTTTCGCCGACGGGCTCACACTCACGCACACCGGCCGCGACCTGCCCAGCCAGCCGCACATCGCCATGACTCTCCACATGCTCGGTGAGCACGGGGTGCACGTCGACTTCGACGCCGACGGTGCCACCTGGACTCTGGCGCCCGCCCCTATCCGCGCCGTCGGTCGCCGCATCGAGCCCGACCTGTCGAACGCCGGCCCCTTCCTCGCCGCCGCCATGGCGACCGCGGGGACGGTGACGATCCCCGGTTGGCCCCGGCACACGACCCAGGCGGGAGATGACCTGCGCGGACTCCTGGCAGAGATGGGCGGGCACGTCGATCTGCACGCCGACGGCCTCACCGTCACCGGACCCGGTGCCGTACGCGGCATCGATGTCGACCTCGGTCAGGTGGGCGAGCTCACACCTGTCATCGCCGCACTCGCCGCACTCGCCGAGACCCCCTCACGACTGCGCGGCATCGCGCACCTGCGCGGCCATGAGACAGACCGTCTCGCCGCACTCGCTGAGATGCTCACCGCGCTCGGAGGATCCGCGCGCGAGATCGACGACGGACTCCTCATCGAGCCGTCGACTCTGCACGGTGCCACCGTGTCGTCCTACGGCGACCATCGCATGGCGACAGCAGCCGCGGTCATCGGCCTTGTCGTGCCCGGCGTGCGCATCCTCGACGTCGGCACGACCGCCAAGACACTGCCCGACTTCACCGGCATGTGGCAGCGCATGCTCACGGCGGGCGCATGAGCAGGTCGGGTCGGGATCTGGACGAGGACGACGTCCGCGTCCGCCCCTCCCGCGGCAAGTCCCGCCCGCGGTCCAAGGACCGCCCGGCTCACGCCGATGCCACCCCGGCGATGGTCGTCGCCGTCGACCGCGGTCGCTTCACCCTCGCCTCCGATCGAGGCGCCACTGTGCTCGCGGTCAAGGCACGCGAGCTCGGGCGCAAGGGCGTGGTCGTCGGCGACCGGGTCGCCTTCACGGGCGGAGGCAGCGGAGTCGACGATCTCGCACGCGTCGTGCGCATCGACGATCGCGCCACCGTGCTGCGACGCACCGCCGACGACTCGGATCCAGTCGAGCGCGTCATC
>JBIIDD010000221.1:0-3358 GCA_044238565.1 Candidatus Nanopelagicales bacterium | reverse complement strand
GAAGACCTCGCTCGTGAGGATCTCCGAGCCGACTGCGGCGCCGGTGATGAGCGTGGGCGCGTAGTAGAAGCCACCCGCGACGGGCTCGACGCGCTCGCCGCCGAAGGCGACCTGCGCGCCGTCGGCCTTGGCGCGCTCGACGAAGCCCGCGACGCGCTCGAGGTGCACCGGATGGATCTGCGGGCCGAGGTCGGTGGACTCCTCGCGTGGGTCGCCCTGGCGGATCTCGCGCACCTTGGCGGCGAGTCGCTCGGCGAACTCCTGCGCGATCGACTCGTGCACGAGCAGGCGCGTGCCGGCGAGGCACACTTGGCCGGCGTTGTCGTACTGCTCCGCCGCAATCTCCGCGGCGATGCCGAGGTCGGCGTCGTCCATGACGATCGTCGGCGACTTGCCGCCGAGCTCGAAGGACAGGGGCGTGAGGTTGTCGGCGGCGGCGCGGGCGACAGCCTTGGCCGTCGGCACGGAGCCGGTGAAGCAGATGCGCGAGACGCCCGGGTGCCCCGCGAGCGCGGCCCCGGCCTCGGTGCCGATGCCCTGGACGACGTTGAAGACACCGGGCGGCATGCCAGCCTCAGCGGTGACCTCGGCGAAGAGGCTCGCGGTGAGCGGCGCCCACTCCGGTGGCTTGAGTACGACGGTGTCACCGGAGGCGAGTGCCGGGCCGATGCGCCACGTGGCGAGCATGAGCGGGGCATTCCACGGCGTGATGATCGCCGCGACTCCCGCGGGATCCCATGAGACGACGTTGGTGTGGCCGCGCGTCTCGAACTCCGGGTGCTTCAGGTCGTTGACGGCGTACTCGGCGAAGAAGCGAATGTTCATCGCCACGCGCGGCATGACGCCGCGGCGGTGCGAGCGCAGGAGCGAGCCGTTGTCGCGCGTCTCGAGCTGCGCGAATTCCTCCAGGCGTGCCTCGACCAGATCGGCGACGCGGCCGAGGATCTCGCCGCGCCCGCGCGGGCCGAGCTTGGCCCAGCCGGGGAAGGCATCGCGTGCGGCGCTGACGGCGGCATCGACCTCGGCGGCCTGGCCGCGTGCCACCTGCCCGAGCACGGCGCCGTCGATGGGGGAGAGGTCGTCGAAGGTGCCGGTGGAGGAGACCCGCTCGCCACCGATCCAGTGGCGGGGGTCGACGCGGACGTCGGCGACCTCGAGCATGGTGAGGGCCTTCCTCGGGGAGATTGTTCGGACCCTAACGGATTACCCCTCCATGGTGCCAGGGGCATTCGTCACGGAGGGTGAAGGCGAGGCCAAGGGCAGGTAAGGGCGTGCCCGCTGAGGCTAGGCCGAGAGCTTGCGGGCGTAGGTGGCGTCGAGGGCGAGGAGGAAGGCGCCCTGGACGATGATCGCCACGCCGTCACCCCGGGTCATGCGGAACGACGTACCGCTGCTCCCCGCTCGAACGGCGATGTGGGCGCCTCCAGCGATGTAGACGACATCGGCGGCGGCGTTGAGTAGGAGCAGGGTCCGCAACTTCACCCGTTCGAACTCCACCTCCTCATCGGTGAGCTCTCCTCGGCGCGATCGGCTCAGGGCCCCGGCTCCGGCGATGAGGGCATCGACCGCGCCCCACATCGCGGTCTGACGGCCGAAGGTGAGCCACTGCCGTCGCCCGGTGCGCTTGCCGATGAGCGCGATGACCCCGCCTTTGACCACGCTTCCGACACCCCAGATGGTGAGCAGCGTGCTGATCTCGCGTTCGTAGCCCTCAAGCTCGTCCCTGTCCATCTCTCCAGCATGTCAGTGCGCGGTCGGTCCGACCAGTCGTCGATCGGTCAGGCCCCGCGCCACTAGCCTGGAGCCGTGGCTCGCCCCCGCATCGCGCTCATCGGTCGCTTCGCCGAGCACACCTCCGCTACGCGTTACGCCGCGATCGTCTCGGCGCGCGCACTCGTCGAATCCCTCTGGCTCGCGGGTGCTGAGCCGGTGACCCTGCTCGCTGCTCCGGGGCCCGAGGGCCTGGACTGGGCCGAGCGCCTGCGCGGGATCGACGGCGTCCTCCTCTGTGGCGGCGCTGATATCGATCCGCGTCTCTACGGCGCCACCGAGGTGCATCCCGAGGTCTACGACGTCGACGCGCTCCAGGATGAGGCCGACCTCTCGCTCGCCGCCTACTGCTTCGCGCACGGCGTACCCACGCTCGCGGTCTGCCGTGGCTTGCATGTGGTCAACGTCCAGCGCGGGGGATCGCTGGTGCAGCACATGGACGACCACCACCGTCACGTCGTGCATGACGTCGTCATCGAGCGCGGCCCTGTGGGAATCGACGCGGGACCGATCACCGCGTCGTGCTACCACCACCAGTGCATCGATCGCCTCGGCTCCGGACTCGAGATCGTGGGGCGTGCCGAAGACGGCACGATCGAGGCGGTGACGATCGACTCGGCCGGGTGGGCCTTCGGTGTGCAGTGGCACCCTGAGGACACCGCCCGCGAGGACCCGCGCCAGATGGGCGTGCTGCGTGCGCTCGTCGACGCCGCGCGCTAGTCAGCCATCCACAGGCGCCTGCCCCGGGCTCTATCCCCACGTGCGTCAATGATGCTTGGCAACAAGAGACAAGAGCCCTTGAAGTTCGTGGGTGAATCGGCGTACCTTGGTGAAGGCGATGGCCGCGCTCGCTCGTTCGGCGCAGATCAACGAGCGTCTCGCGCGCGACCTCCTCGCCGACCTGCGACGCATCGTGGAGGGTGAGTCATGAGGACCTACCGAGTCGAAGTGACGCGAAGCGATCGATGGTGGTCGATGCATGCGCTGATCCCGAGGACAGTCATCTACAGCCAGGCCCGGGATATCGAGGACGTCGAGGTGATGATTCGCGATGCGATCTCAGGCGCCCTTGACATCGATCCGGATTCATTCGAGCTCGACCTCGAATTCGAACTGACGGCTGGCGTCATGGATCAGGTGCACAGGGCCAGGGAGGCGGCTGTCGAGGCAGCCGAGGTCCAAACGCGGGCCTCACGAGAGTCGCGCGCGGCCGTTCAGGCACTGCGCGACGAGGGCCTCACCCTCAAGGAAGCCGGCTACTTCCTTGGCGTCACCCCTCAGCGGGTGGCCCAACTACTGAATTCCTAGGCATTCTGCGGTCGGAAACGGCTACCGGGCGGCACATCTGGACCCTAGAACCGATCAGATCCGTTCGACGAT
Organism: Candidatus Nanopelagicales bacterium; assembly: GCA_044238565.1. GTDB lineage: Bacteria > Actinomycetota > Actinomycetes > S36-B12 > S36-B12 > Mxb001. The sequence continues at coordinate 208 of JBIIDD010000221.1, read as the reverse complement.
CCACTCGGCCATCGCCAGGCTCGACGTCCAGGCGGGTGACACGGCGTTGAGCACATGCGTCGAGCGCTCCCCGGGCTCGACGACGAAGTCCATTTCAAGCCGGCCGGTCGGCACGTGCAGCAGCTGTGCACGCACGCCGACCCGCCCGCGCTTGCGGAAGTCCTCGGTGCGCACGCTCGGCACCAGGGCACTCGCCTGGGCGACGAGG
>JBIIDD010000009.1:0-11946 GCA_044238565.1 Candidatus Nanopelagicales bacterium | reverse complement strand
GACGAAGTCGAACGTCTCGAGCCGTGCACAGGCCCGCTCGAGCGTTGCGTCGTCGGCCGGCGGCGACTCCTGCGGTCGCTCCGGATCACCCGCCGGCACCGTCCCGAAGATCCGGGTCTGCAGGTCGACGACATGCCCGGAGAGGAACCCCTCGTCGGCGAGGAGATCGGCCACGGCGCGACCGCTCTCCCGCGACCGGAGCCGCACGATCGACACCGACCGGGCGACCGGCTCCCGGAGGAACGTCGCAGTCCGGTACGGGACGGGCAGGCGATCGGCGACCGCCGCGAGGTAGTGGCCGACGAGCACACGGTGATCGCGGACCTCGGGCCAGCGTCGCAGCACCTCGGCCGCGGGCTCGTACCGACGGTCGGGGCGGGCGTCGAGCTCGGCCTGGGAAGGGAACACGCCCGCCGCCCCGATCGTCGCCTCGAGCGCCCATCGCAGCGACGTCCCCCCGGTGCGCTGCACGTGGACGACGAAGATGCGCGCCCCCACCTGGACTCCCCGCTTCCGCCCCCGACGACGCAACCCTCCGATCACCGAGGTCTCCCCATCGTCCCGCGGCACGTCCTGCGGCTGCTCCTGCGGCCCCGGTCGGGTGGAGCGCCGACCGGGGCGGCAACCTACCTGTCAGCCCCGGTCGGGCTCGCTGGGGCCCGGGAACCTGGTCGACGACCGCGGGGAACGACCAGTTCGTCGGGCGGGGCAATGCCCGTCCTCCGGCAGCACGACGCCGGGGACGACACCTACAGTTCCAGGCATGATCTCCACCGACTCGGCCGGCCCCGCCGGTCTCGGCGACTCCGCCGAGACCGGATACGAGGCACCCACGATCCAGCGCCGTTTCGACGTCTCGGCCCACGCGTTCACGAGCGACCCGCCCGGCTCCGTCTACCCCAGCGACGGGCCGTGAACGGGATCCGACGAAACGGCATAGTCTCTCGGACATGACGACCGACGGCACCACCGACACCGCCGGACCCGGCTACGAGCCGCCCGCGATCGACCACCGCGAAGCCCTCACCGGCCTCCTCGCACCGGACACGATCAAGAGCGACCCTCCGCCGCCCTGCGCGCTCTTCACCTAGCCCGAACCCTGCACTGCCGGCGCAGCCGCCGATTCGGGGCGGGGCCGCGGGGCCGTCAGTGGTTCGTCGAGATGGTCGACCCGCCGTGCGCGAGACGGCACATGTCCGACCAACGGACGACCCAGAACCGTCCGGGGTCCGACACCGCCCTCGACCAGCAACGACGGCATCCCCTCGCCGCCTGACCACCACACCGGCGCCGCACCTCGAGGCCCCCGCCCCCACGGCGGGGCGCGCGCCCGCCGCGCTCCACATCCCCCAGAGGCCCCCGGGACCCGCCGACCCTCCCCGACTACCGTCGCAGACGGCCTGGAACGGGCACGGCCGACACCCCGCGGCGCACTGTCACCACGGCTGTCACCACACCTGTCACAGGCCCCCGCCCTCGTGGGGCCTGTGACAGCCTTGCCCGGTCACGGCTACGAACCGACCGTGGAACGTCAACCGTGGTGATTCGGAACGTGGGGACGGCGAATCCAGAACGTGGTGGGCACCTTCGCACGTCCGATGGGAAGGGCCAGACCCCACCAGCCCCCCGGTTTGGCCCCGTCCTGGCTGGGCGTTGGCGTACCCCAGGCACGTGTCCCACGTCGCAATTACGGTCACCGGCGTGGAGTTCCTGGAGATCGTTGGGAGATGAGCCGAGGCCATCGCCACTTCGGTCCGTTCCCCGCGCATGAGCCATCGGACCGGCAAACTGCATGTCCCAGGCTCCACCTCCAAGCGGGTCGAGCGCAGGCTATGAGTGCCGCGCGCAGCGTAAGTTGCGTCCTATTCAAGTCGATTTGCGACTATTCGGGTTGGCCTGACATCCTCCTTACCGAAGTGGAGGGGTAGTGACGCCCGCAACGCGCAAGTTGCAGCCCAGGCTTACCGAAGTGGAGGGGTAGTGACGCCCGCAACGCGCAAGTTGCAGCCCAGGCCTACGAGCCGGGAAGATGCGCTCGCCGCGCTTCGCAGGGCGAGCACCTACGCCTTCCCTCTCACGATCAGCGAGTACCGACACTTGGTCGAGGTCGGCGAGGTCGACGGGCCGAGTGTCCCGTGGATCATGCAACTTCTTGGGGGCTGGAAGCAGGCCTGCGATGCCGCAGGGGTCGAGTGTGGGCAGCCGCGCCGACGCGGATACGAGTCGGCGTGGAGTGACGACGACATCCTCTGGTACGTGGCGGAGTATGTGACGACGCCCGGATCGCGCGCGACCTTCGCTGGCTATGACGAATGGCGGAACGATGCCCGACCCGAGGCGCCGTCGGGCGCGCTAATCCGACAGCGACTCGGCGGCTGGAGGACGGTCAAGCGGCTCGCATTTGAGCAAATTGAGGCAGCCCAATGATCGAGATGGCCGGGTACGACACGCAACTCATCGATGCTCATCTCGTTGGCAAGATCGACGAGAGCACGCGCGCACGTATCTGGACGTCAGCGGGCTCAATCCTCGCGCACGGACCGCTCTCCGATGAACGAGACGACAAGGCCATCGGCCTTGCTCTCGGCTACATCCAGTCGGGCAAGACCACCACCATCACCGCTCTGATCGGGGCTGCCGCCGATCGTGGCTATCGGGTAATCGTCACGCTGCTGGGCAGCACCAACCTGCTCTTGGACCAGAACCAGCGGCGCATCTTGCAGGCGCTCGCGATCGAAACTCGGACGGACTACCGCTGGAGAATCGAACCAAACCCCAAGGGCAAGCGAGGGGTCAGCGAAGTATCGGGCTGGCTAGAGCGCGGACGGGTCGTCCTAGTGCCGGTGCTGAAGCACGCCGGACGCATCGGCGACCTCGCCAGTGTGCTTCGGTCGATCGACATGTCGGAGTACCCAGTCCTCATCATTGACGACGAGGCGGACCAAGCATCGCTCAACACGCAGGCACAGGCTCAAGCGCAGAGTCGTACCTACGAGGCGATCTCGGAACTGCGCAATGCTTCGCCCAGGCACCTGTACGTCCAGTTCACCGCGACGCCCTACGCGCCCCTCTTGCTGCAGCCCGACGACCATCTGCTCCCCGCGTTCGTCGAGTTCCTCCACCCGGGGACCGGCTACATCGGTGGTCGCGAATTTTTCATCGACCACGCAGACAAGGTCGTACGCCCGATTCCCGCACTTGATGAGCAGGCACAAAAGCACCTCCCTCTCGAACTCCCGAGGAGCCTCGACCTCGCGCTGGGATCGTTCATAGCCGGGGCCGCGCTACTCCTCGCCACCAATCCTGAGGCGGCCCCCGTCAGCATGCTTGTCCACTCGACGCAGCGAAACGACGTGCAGGCCCGCTATCACTTCCTCCTTGAGCGCAAGCTCCGGAAGTGGCGGGAGGCAGCGCACGATGCTGCGACTACTGCCGATCTCCCGCAAGAGATCCGCGAGGAGCGTGCTCGGCTGATCAGCATCGGCGCGCCCGATATCCCTGACAACCTGTTCCTCGAACACGTACGGCACGCCACCGCCGAGGCGACGCCATGGCTCGTGAACTCATCCAGCGCACTGAAGAAGGTCGACTGGCATGTGGCACCGATCCACATCCTCGTAGGTGGGAACAAACTCGATCGCGGTTTTACCGTCGAAGGCCTGACGGTGACCTACATGAACCGGCCGACCAGCGTGCAGGTCGACACTATGGAGCAGCGTGCACGAGCTTTTGGCTATCGGGAAGACCAACTCCCGTACTGCCAGTTCTTCGCCACGCCGCGCACGATCAAGGTGCTACGCGACGTCGTGTACACGGAGTACGACCTCCGGGCAACGCTCGAGGACCGGATTGAGGGAGGCGGAACGATCGAGGAGTGGGCCCGCGAGGTAGGGCTCCTGCTCCCGGATGGCACGAAGCCGACCCGCGACTCCGTCGTACAGGCCCTCTCGAAGGGGCCGACCGGCTGGCACAGCCTGCGGCGGCCGGCGCTCGACGAGGTCAGCCGGGTGCACAACCAGACGCTCGTCCGCGCGATTGGGCTGCTCGACGCTCCGCGTGTTGACTACCGCAGACTCGCGTTCCGAACGGTCAAGCAGCCGCTTGAGGACCTGCTCCGCGAACTTCTCGAGCCGTGGGCGATCCACAGTTACAGCCCCGGGTGGCGCCACGAAGAGATCCTGGAGGCGCTCCGGCGCAACCCACATCCGCAACGGATGGCTTCAGTCATCCTCATGGACGACGGGGCCGATGGTCCTCGGGTTCGCAAGTGGGATTGTGAGATCGGGTTCCTTAACCTGTTCCAGGGTGAAGACACAAAGCGGATTGCGGGCAAGTCCTTCTACCCCGGAGATCGATCGATCCCGGCAGTTGAGGCAAACCCCGACGACGTCGTGGTGCAGATCCACCACGTAGTCCGCCGAGACCATGCGGACGGCTACTCACTCCTCACCCCTGCCGTCTATCTCGGCCAACGGCCGATCGTCCGACGAAATGAGGCAACGCGATGACTGATAACGAGATGACGCCGGCCGAGTCCGCAGCAGCCGTGGTCACCCTCGGCGAGACGCGCTTTGTTCCTCTCAGCGCGCTCCGGCTCGATCCTTACAATCCGCGGCTGCCCAAGAGTCTGCAAGGACAGTCGCAGGACGACCTCGCGGTCCACCTCGAACTCGGTTTCGACGCGTTCACGGTCGCACAATCGATCGCCGGTCACGGCTACTTTTCAAGCGAACCCCTGATCGTGATCCCGAACCCAGACGGGCATGGCATTTGGCTCGTTGTCGAAGGGAACCGCCGGCTCACTGCGCTGCTCGGCCTTACGGATAAGGGCATTCGGTCGCAGTTTGCCGACCCCGATCGGTGGGAAGCGCTCGCCGTTCATTCGGCAGTCACGTCCGAGGCTGCCATCCCAGTCGTGGTGGCTCCCAGCCGCGAGTCGGTCGTGCCGATCGTCGGGTTCCGTCACATCTCCGGCATCCTCCAATGGCAGCCGTACGCGCAAGCCATGTACGTCGCCAGCCTGGTCGACGAGGGCAAGACCTATGCCGAGGTTGCGTCACTCATCGGGATCGAGAAGAAGAAGGTGTCGGACCTCTACCGCGATCAGGCCATCGTACTGCAGGCGCAGCAACTCGGCCTGCAGACGGGCAACATCGAGCGCGCATTCTCGCTGCTGACTGTCGCGATGAACTCCCCAAAAATTCGGGAGCACATCGGCGCACCGCTGGGTTCTCGCCTCAGCCCCGGCGGCGACCCGATCCCTGCCGAGAAAGTGGACGAGCTGCGTGAGACAATCGGATGGATCTTCGGCGACGAGAACCAGGAACCACGTATCACCGACTCGCGCCAGATCAGCACTCTCGGCAATGTCATGGCAATGCCCATTGGCCTCGCCGCGCTTCGGGATGGGGACACTCTTGAGCAAGCGAAGCAGAAGGTCGCCGACAAGGGTCTTGACCCGCGTGAGCGCCTCATCAAGCGCTTGAGCACCGGCAAAAACGCACTGCTCGCCGCGGCCGACGACATCGCCGAATACCCGGATGATACGGACGTCGTTGCTTTGCTGGAAGAGATCGATGACGCACTCAGCGCACTGCGATCTGTGACCTGATCGATGCCTGACCTCGAGGTGTCAGGGCGCGAGTCCATCGCAGATTGGATTGAGACGCGTCTCCTCATCCACCATTCCCACGCATTAAACCTCGGAGCCCTACGCGGTCTGGCGGATTATGAGTTAGGTCTGAGCGCCCCTGCGGTCGATCTCGCGTTGAGCGCCATCGAACACCGAGCCAGGATCCTTGGTCCTCGGTACCCCTTCGAGATCAGCCCCTTGGCGGTCAAGATCCGCCCCGACGCTCTTAGAGACCCGTACGTCGCCCTTCTTCTGCTGTCGCCTGGAGGCCTGGCCCGGCAACTCGCTGCGCCAAGCCCGACGCCCGCAATGGCAACCACGTTTGAGCGGATCACGTGCCTGGCGCTGCAAAGGCTCCTCGGACCGGGCTCGAAGGCAATCCGCTTTGGCTGGCCATCCGATGTGGGTCGACCCGCCGAGTTCCCGGCCGCAGTCCGTTGGCTCTGCGACTTGATGGGCATCCCTGCAGGCTCGGCCTACCGTCCGCCGCGCCGCAAGGACGGCGGGGTCGACGTCGTGGCTTGGAGGCCCTTCCCGGATCAGCGCTCCGGTTTCCCCGTCATGCTGATCCAGTGCACGCTGCAGCAAGAGTTGCTCTCCAAGGCAACAGACGTAGACACCCGAATCTGGGCTGGCTGGCTGACGCTCGATGCCGATCCCACAACCGTGCTAGCTGTTCCGGGAACGATCCCTCCAAACGAGACATGGAACGAGCTCGCCGCCTGCAACCTGATCCTCGAACGGCTCCGACTGGCCGGTCTGATCGACCCCGAACACGACGAGATCCCAGGAATGACTGCGATGAGCGAAGCACTGCTCGATGAAGTCCGTGAGCAGTACGAATGAGGCCGGAACCTAAGTCCGGAGCCCAGACCAAAGAGGCCATTGTTGACGCGATCGCCGCGCGGCTTGGCATCGATGCCCCGCGCATGTCGACAGGCTCGACAGAGCCCAAAGAGATCTTCGTACTCATCAGTGACGTGCTCGGTCTACAGATCGATTCCAAACTCGACAAGCCCGGAATGGCGAAAGCGATCGTGGAATCCGCTGGCTACCCGTGGCTCCCCGAGTTCGAATCGCGTGGCTCGACAATCACACGCAAGGGTCTGCTCGCCGTGCAACATGCGGTCGATCTGTTCCTCGGCTGATTTCTGCAGCCGCGGAGTTACGAGGCGATGACCTCAGCAGCCCGGTCGATTATCGCCGCACAGACGAGGCCATGCTCCGGGCATCCCTGCAGAAGCAGCCGTCAACGAACATGGTGACCTTGCGCATCGTGCACGCGACACGGAGGCGGGTAAGCGGTGGTGATGCGCTCAGGTTAGGCAGCGGCTGGCGTCAGGCCGAGAGCAGCGCCGGCGCAGCCCAGCCCCGGGTCGATGCCTCGATCAGCGAGGCCGTGACGAAGCGCACGACGCCCACGTTCACTGCATTCCCGAGCTGCTTGTAGGCGGTGGCGTCGTCGACCTCGCCTCGCCCGAGGTGCATCGGGTCCATGCTCTGGAGCCGGGCTGCCTCGGCCGGGGTGATGCGTCGCCGACGGGAGCCGATCACCGAAGTCTGGGTGATGGCGACGAGGGCCGGCAGGTACGTCGGAGGCTTCACGCGGATCCCGGAGGGCCGGAGGTGCATGACGAGGCCCCAGAGGTCTCGGTCGGCGCGGGTCGGCTGCCAGGAACGCGCTTGCCACTCGAACTTGCGCCGCGAGGGCGGGAAGTCCTCCACCCGCTGCATCAGAGGCCCCCACCGCCGCTTCGCCCAGCGGTCGATGACCTTGCGATGCGCCACGTAGAATTCGGAGTTCTTGCGCAGGAAGTCGGCCTTCCAGCCAGGCGTGTCGATCGGTATGTCGGGGTCCTCCACGAAGGCGTCGAACCAGATCGGAAAACCCGGAAGCCAGTCGCTCGGGATCGCCTGCACGAAGGCGTTCCATGCCTCGATCCAGCCGATCTCCTCCGGTCGGAGCTCGTACCGGGAGAGATCGCGGATGGTGTCGTCGTCGTCGAGGAAGTCCTCGATGCGCCACTGGCTCGGGTCCCATCCGGCAACCGGACGGTTCTCGAGCAGCACCTCGCCAACGAGATCGCCAGGCGAGCAGCGCTCGTCCTTTCGTTCGGCGACGATGAAGACCCGCTCACGGACCTGCGGTGCTCCGCCAAGCTCGGGCGGAAGCAAATGGGGCGAGAACACGATGGGATCGTCGGCGACGAGGTAACGGGCCTCGCGCAGAGAGCGGACGATCGTCCGAATTGTGTCGGCGTGCCGCGGGCCAGCGAGATTGCGGACGTTCTCCAGAACGACGAAGCGTGGCCGCTTCGCTCGGATGATCTCCATGATGTCGAAGAACAGCGTGCCCCGGGTCTCGTCGCGGACCCCCATCTGGGCGCCCGACTTCGAGAACGGCTGGCAGGGAAAGCCCGCGCAGAGGATCTCGTGATCGGGGACCGCACGATCGATCTCCTTCGGAGTCGCGTCCGATCCGTCGGGCCGCTGCGTCAGGCTCCGGATGTCGCCGACGAGCGGCGTCTCCGGCCAGTTGGCTCGGTACACCTTCTGACATCCGGGGTCGATCTCGACCGCCAGGACGCATTCCGCCCCACCTTCAAGACCCGTCAGGGCCTGGTGGAAGCCCCCGATCCCTGCGAACAGGTCGACGAAGCGGAGCGGCTCGGACATAGGAAGGTTCTACCAGCTCGGTATGACGCCTACGGGGATCGACGTGTGCCGCCGGTGTGGCGGCCGATGAGCTCTCGGTAGCGGGCGAGGACGGCTGCCTCGACATGAGGGCGGGTGCGTGTGGTCCGGCCGGTGACGACGTCGGCGAGGGTGCTGGCGGGGATCCCGGTGAGGTCGGCGAGGTGGGTGAGCGGGACGCCGAGCTCGGCGAGCTGGTGGAGCCGCCGTCGGGTGGCGGCGGCGGGGACGAGCCGGGGGCCGGGCGGGTCGGGTCGGCGGCGCTCGCGTTGGTAGCGGCGCTGGTAGGTGCGGTTGGCGGCCCGGCAGGCCGGGCAGCGGCAGCCCCCCGTGTAGCGGCTGCGGGTGCCGTGCCGTCGAGGCATGGGCCCACGGTGCCGACGACGGCGTGGGACCAATCCCTGGGTGTGGTCACGACGCGGATTGTCAACGGGATTCCGGGGCGGGGCGGGGGGCGCTCGTCGCGTCGCGGCGCGGTTGGGGCAGGGGTCGGGATGGCCGGCCGGTGTGCTGACCCTGCCGACGGGGGGTGATCGGTTCGTACGGTCGTCGGCCCTGTTGAGCGCCGGGCCAGGGTGGGGTGGTGGCCGGGGTGGGGTGATCGAGGTTGCGCAGGTGCGAGAAGTGGTGACGGTCCCGCGAGCAGACGCTCGTGGAGGTTCGGGATCGTGGGTGGTGAGGGACTCGAGGTCGGGTCGCTGGAGGAGTTCCAGCGCTTAGCGGTCGGGATCGTCCGGGCCGCGTATGACCGTCACGTGCCGGTCCGGGCGGATCGGCTGGACCGAGAGACGGCGCTGGTCGTGGTGATCGAGGCGCGACGGATCGCGCTCGACGAGGCGATCGCGTTGGCGGTGTCGGCGCTGGGCGACCAGGTCGACGCGGGAGTGGTCTCGGCCGAGACCGGACGGGCGTACGCCGGGGACTGGGCTCGCTTCGCGAAGTTCCAGCAGGCTCGCCGTCCGGTGGCATCGACGTGGGACGTGCTCGCGTCGGATGTGCGTGCGTTCGTGGATGCGCCGGTGGTGGCGGGCGACGCGGTGCGCGCGGGGAGCGCTTCGGTCCGCCGTCGTCGTCATGCGGCGATGCGTGCTCTGTTCTCCGAGTGGCGTGCCCTGGGCCTCTACGAGGCGGATCCCCTGCTCGACGTCGCGCTCCCCCCGCGCGGGTCGCTCCCCTACCGGCCGTTGACCGACGACGAGGTGGCACGGTGCCGGTTCCGGTCGGGCCGAGACCGGCACGACACCCGGGGGCCGTGCGCGTGGGCGCTGGCCGAGGCGTACGCGACGACGTCAGAGATCCCCCTGGTCCTGATCGCCGACGTGGACCGGGCCCGACGGCTGGTGTGGCTGACCGGAGGGGCCCGCAACACCCCACGCTGGGCGGAACCGACCGAGTGGGGCTGGGAGCGGATCCTGGTCCGGATCGCGGACCTCGAGTCGCACGCCGACGTCACGGAGGCGACGCCGCTGATCTACGGCGGGACCGGCGCGACGAGCGGTCCCCGGGCGAGCGGTCAGAGCTCGGCGTCGAAGGCGCTGTTCGAGACGCTCGTCCGGGCCGGGCTTCGTGACGACCGGTCGGCCCGGCCGTTGTCGATCCCCGCTTGGCGGGCCGTCACCCTCTACGCAGCAACCGGGGACCTCGTCGCGGTCCGCCACGCTCTCGGGGTGCGCAGCCTCGACCGGGCCGCCGAGATCGTCGGTGCGCCCATCGGCTGGTGCGACCTCGCCCCCGACCACCGGATGGGCGACCGATGAGCCCCACCCCGGCGGCAGCGCCCACCAAGCAGCGCCACATCCCCCAGCAGGACCTCGGCGTCGCCGTCGACGACGCCACCGTGGCGATCTTCCACCACGACCTGATCTACGACATGGCCGAGCAGGCGCCGCGCACACCCATGGGCCAGGCCACCGCGACCTACCCCATCTACCTGTGGTTCGGCATCAGCGCCCTCAACGACGTCTTCACCAGCAACCGCGACGCCACGACCCAGCTCCACAGCCGCATCGGGAGCCTCTGGTCCCTGATCCGCGCCACCGTCACCGCGAAGTTCCCCGACCGGCCGGACCTGCACCTCCCCGACAAGCCGCCGTCACGCACCTGGTACCACAAGACCCGAGCCCGCATCATCGAACCGCACATGCGCGACGTCCTCGATGAGTTCCCCGCCCAGGCCGCCGCCATGGCCCGCGAGCTCGGCCTCTGCGACCCCACCGGGCCCGGCTCCCACAGCGCCCCGACCCTGGATCGGCTGCTCTACGCCGACGGGAAGATCATCACCCCACCCACCTCGAACCCCAAGGACAAGACCCGGACCGTCACCAGCGTCGACCCGGCGACCGGCGAGATCACCCAGACCGAGGTGCCCGTCCGCCACGACCCCGACGCCCGCAACTACGTCGACGGCGCCCGCCGGCAGGTCCACGGCAACAAGTTCCTCCAGATCAGCGTCCGCAGCGCAGAGACCCACGGCCGGATCATCCTCGACGTCACCGACACGCCCAGCGACAAGCACGCCAGGAACAGCGAGAACCACAAGATCGTCGAGCACGTCACCCGTCTCGCAGAGCACCTCCCCGGCACCCTCGGTCTCGTCACCGACGGAGTGCTCCGCGGCGCCGACCGCAACGACATCATCCGGCGAACCGGGCTGATCGTCGTCAACCCGCCCGCCGCCGAGTCCCTCAACCCCGCCACCGGCGCCCGCACCGAGCGGGAGACCCCGTACGAGATCGTCACCTTCACCGCCTCCGACGGCACCCACCACACCGTCGAGACCCACCTCGTCGCCGGCCGGCTCCACCACAAGGTCGTCGACGGCGACGGCGCCAGCCACCTCGTGCCCCTCGCACGCCTCAAGAACGAAGCCCGCCCCAATAAGGACGGAACCTGGCGCGACTACGTCGTCTACGCAGTCCCCGACCCCACCGGCGGCGCACCCCGGACGCTGCGCCTGCGCACCACCAACGAGGCCACCGACCCGTTCAACCACGCCGAGCACATCCACCAGATCCCAAAGAGCGACCCCGCCTACGACCTCCTCTACGGCCGCCGCCAGGACGCCGAGTCCATCAACCGAGACGTCGACGACCACCTCCCCCTCCGCCGGGCCCGCAGCTACGGCCGCAAGCGACAGCTCCTCGACCTCCTCGGCCACGCCATCCGCATTAACACCACCGCCGTCGCCCTCGACCAGCAACGACGGCATCCCCTCGCCGCCTGACCACCACGCCGGCACCGCACCTCGAGGCCCCCCGCCCCCACGGCGGGGCCCCACCGCGCCCGCCGCCCGCTCCACATCCCCCAGAGGCCCCCGGGACCCGCCGACCCTCCCCGACTACCGTCGCAGACGGCCTGGAACGGGCACGGCCGACACCCCGCGGCGCGCTGTCACCACGGTTGTCACCACACCTGTCACAGGCCCCCCGCCCTCGTAGCTCAGGGGATAGAGCGTCGGTTTCCTAAACCGTGCGTCGCAGGTTCGAATCCTGCCGAGGGCGCCCCTACGGGCTGCGAGGAGTCGCTCCCGCCCGGTGCACCAACGTGCGGAGCTGACGGCGGACCATGAGCCCGTCACCCGGTCCGAGGAACCCGCGCTCGATCAGGAACCCTCCCGGCAC
>JBIIDD010000220.1:0-3366 GCA_044238565.1 Candidatus Nanopelagicales bacterium | reverse complement strand
GAAGGCCGCGAGGGTCTTGCCCGAGCCGGTGGGTGCGACGACGAGGGTGTCGCGCCCGGCCCCGATCGACTCCCAGGCGAGCGACTGCGCCGGTGTCGGAGCGGCGAACGCCGCCTCGAACCACGCTCGGGTCGCGGGGGAGAAGTCGGGCACCGGCCCATCCTGCCTGCATCCGGCCCGGAGGGCAGGGGGCAGACTGACTCCGTGCGGTTGACGGACTTCTGGGAGCGGATGGACGCCCTCTTCGGGCCTGACTACGCCCGCTCCTGGGCGCGTGACTACTCCCTCTCGGCCCTCGACGGGCGCACGGTCGAGCAGGCCATCGCCGCCGGCATCGAGACGCGCGAGATCTGGGAGGCGGTCTGCGGGGTCGTCGACGTGCCTTCGCTCCTGCGTTGAGGGCGGGTAGCTGTCCCCTTTAGGGGATGTCCTCTGCGAAGCGGTGCCACGTTCGGGGGATGGCCCTAGCCTCACGCCATGGGCGGCAGCGAGGATCGGCATCCCTTCCGCCGCCGCCTTCTCATCGTCGAGGACGACGTGATGATGGCGAGCCTCCTTGCCCGCGTCCTCGAGGAGGAAGGTTTCGAGCCGTCAATCGCCGGTGACGTGAAGTCGGCACGAAGACTTGTCGACGACGTCGATCCCGACTGCGTCTTGATTGATCTGTCTCTGGGACCAGGGCCATCTGGCGCAGACCTCGCGACCGTACTTCACCATCAGCGTCCCGACATCGCGCTGATCCTGCTCACCCGCTATCCAGACCTCCGCAGTGCCGGCCTGGGAGATTACGAGGTGCCTCCCAACTGCGGCTTCCTCCGTAAGGACAAGGTGAGCGACCCCAAGTTCCTTGTCCTTGCGATCGAGCAGGTGCTCCGTGACAAGGCGTTGGACGTTCGCGATGACATTGACCCGACGCGACCATTGGGCAACCTGACGGAGCAGCAGCAGGACATCCTTCGTCTCATGGCACTGGGCTACACCAACGAGGCCATAGCCCAGATGAAGGGCGCGAGTCGGTCCAGCGTCGAGCGCTGGGTCGCGGGCATCCTTCAGGCGATGGACATCGACGGGCGAGGACGGCTGAATCCCCGGGTCGAGGCGGTGCGCCGCTACGTCGCGGTCGTCGGGGTCCCCGAGCGACAGTGAGCAAGGCGAGGGAGCTGCTGCGTCGCATCGGCACGCCCGACGCCGTCTCGTGGCCCTCCTTCTGGGTCGTGTTGCTGGCCAACCTCGTCATCACGTTCTCCACCGGATTCGATGTGGGAGCGACGTTCTGGCTGCGCGTGCTAGTGCTCGTCTCGTCGCAGGTCCTGTGCTTCGCTTGGCTCCTGTTCTTCCGGGCGATTGTCCTGCGTGACGCGTGGGAGAAGCCGCGGCCTGTCGCTACCGTCCTCGCCTTCGCTTTGACGGGGGCCATCCGAGGGGTCGTCGCAAGTGCGATCTTCGTGGTTGGTCTCGGCGCAAGCTGGTCCGTACTTCCCGGTCGCGTCATCACGGGCGCCATCGCGGCTCCCATCATCCTGTCGGTCGTGGCGCTGATCGTGTCCACGACACGGGACTACCGCAGGGTGCGTACTGAGCTCCTCGACCAACTCGAGCAGTTGATCGCAGCCCGCGAGCGTGTCGTAGAACGCATGGAGCAGGGTGACGAGGTGGTCTTAGTTCGTGTGGAGGCCGAGCTCACGGCAGCGCTCATTGCCGCAGAGCCGGGTGCCCGGGCCGACCGGCTGGAGCAATTCGCCGCGGATGTGGTCCGACCCCTCAGCCATGAACTCGCGCAGACCATCCCCTCCTGGTCTCCGCCCCCCGCCCGCGTCGGACGCGTCCGCTTCGCGGCGATCCTGGATCGGGCCGCGTCGGGTAGGCCGCTCATGCCGCTGGGCATGGTGGCGTGCGTCAGTCCGATCTACGTCACCTTTCTTGGCGGCGCCGTGGGGTGGCCCGGGGCGCTTGCCTACGCCGCGCTCGCCCTTGCCCTGGGTGCGGGCCTGCTCTGGGTACTGAACATGATGCTCGGATTCATGCGTGGCTCTTGGCCCCTGGCAGTGCGTGTGGCCATCGTCGTCGCTTCGGTTGCGGCGGCCGGAGCGCTCCTCGGTGGCGCGATTCAGTTTGCCGTCTCGGGTGGTGACTACCGACCGCCGCTGCCTGCCTCGTCTGCCTTCTTCTTCTGTGTCTTCGGACTCCCGATCGTCGTTGCCCGTGCCGCATTGCAGGAGCTCGATTCCAACCTGCGTGAGTTGCAGCAGGTCGACGCGGAATTGGCCTGGCGCGTGAAGCGACTCCACATGGTTCAGTGGGCGCAGCAGCGCGGGCTGGCGCGTGCGCTTCACGGTCCGGTGCAAAGCTCCATCGCCGCTGCGGTGCAGCGTCTGCGCTCCCGCGATGCACTCGACGTCGGCTCACTCCGCTCGGAGCTCATTGGACTACTCGATCGCGGGGCGTCCGCTGCGGGTGACTCGTGGACCTCGGGAATCTCCCGCGTTCAGTCGACCTGGGAGGGCCTGTGCGGCGTCCGCCTCGTCGCTGATGGCGGCACGCCCGCGGCGATCGACGAGGACCCGGTGTGCGCGGATATCGCGGTTGAGATCGTGACTGAGGCGGTATCCAACGCCGTCAGACACGGCAACGCGCGTTCGATCGAGGTGACTGCTAGCGAGCAAGGTCAGGCCCTGATCCTCACGATCAGGGACGACGGATCCGGCGAGGCCGGCTTCGACGCGGGGCTCGGCACGCGGCTGCTCGATGACTGTTCCCTGAGCTGGAGCCGGGGCGTGTCCGATGGCCGGATGCTGCTCAACGTGTCCCTTCCGATGGATGTCCTCCGCTGACGTGTCCCTTGAATCCATGAAGATGGGGGATGTCCTCCGCGATGGACAGCGTCTCTCTCAGTCGCCCCTAGCGTGGCGCGCACTCACCGCCATGAGGAGGCCCCCCCCGTGACCGTTCGTCGTCGACTGACCGCGACTTCCCCGACTCGCAGATCCCTGCGTAGGGCTGCGGCGGGACTCGCTGCGAGTGCTGTCGTCGCCGCCACCTTGGCTACGACGCAGGTGTCCGTCGCCTCGTCGGGAAGCAGGGCTGCGGCTGGAGGCACCGAGATCATCGCGACGATCTCGGGGGATGGCATCACCCTGGCCTACGGCCTGGTCTATCGGCCGAGCACCAACACGATGTACCTGGCCGACAGGGGAGGTAGCCGGATCCGCGCGATCGATGCCGCGACCAACACCCTGACAGCCTTCAACGTCGCACTCGGCGGAATGCCGAGCTGGGTCGGTATGGGTGCGAGTGAGGCGCGTGACGACACGCTGTACGTGACGGGAGGTACCGGCACGACCGGCCAGGTGTGGGCCCTGGATCCGG
>JBIIDD010000219.1:0-3380 GCA_044238565.1 Candidatus Nanopelagicales bacterium | reverse complement strand
GAGCAGGCCTACGACTGGGGGCTCGTCAACGCAGTCGTCCCCCTCGCCGACCTCGAGCGCGAGACCGTGGAGTGGGCTCGTCAGATGCTGGCCCTGTCGCCGCTTGCGCTGCGCATGCTCAAGGCCTCGCACAACGCCGCCGACGATGGGCTTGCCGGCGTGCAGCAGCTGGCCGGTGACGCGACGCTGCTCTTCTACATGACGGAGGAAGCGCAGGAGGGGCGTGACGCCTACGCCCAGCGACGCTCACCCGACTTCGCGAAGTTCCCGCGCCGCCCCTGATCGACGTGGACGTCACACTCTCCGACATCCTGCGCGATGCCGTCCCCTATGCCCTGCCGCTCACGCGGCGCTTCCGGGGGATCGACGTGCGCGAGGGGCTGCTCATCCGGGGACCGAGCGGATGGGGCGACTTCGCGCCCTTCGATGACTACGCCCCGCGCGGCTGCGCCCTGTGGCTTGCATCGGCGGTGGAGGCGGCGTTCGGCACCTGGCCGGAGGCGCGGCGCGAAATCGTCCCCGTCAACGCCATCGTCCCGGCCGTCACGGCCCAGGATGCCGCTGCGCTCGCGCGCCAGGCCGTGCTGGAGCACGGGTGCACGACGATCAAGGTCAAGGTCGCAGCGATGGGCGAGGTGCTCGCCGATGACGAGGCGCGAGTGGCGGCCGTGCGCGATGCCGCGGATAGCGCGCTGGCATCCACCGAAGGTGGCAGCGCCAGCATCCGGCTCGATGCCAATGGCGGCTGGTCCGCGGATGATGCGACGCGCGCACTCGGCCGGCTGGGGGCGTATGGCATCGAATACGTCGAGCAGCCGTGCGCGACAGTCGACGAGACCCTGATCCTCAGGCGCGCGATCGACCTGCCCATCGCACTCGACGAGTCGGTGCGCTTCGGCGATCCACGTGCCTTCGAGGCCGCCGACATCGTCATCCTCAAGGCGGCCCCATTGGGAGGTGTGTCCGCCGCACTCGAGCTCGCTCGCTCCTGGGGAGGCCCCGTCGTGGTGAGTGGATCGCTCGACTCCGCTGTCGGCCTTGCAAGCGGATTGGCTCTCGCGGCGGCGCTCACCGGTGACCCGCCCGCGTGCGGACTCGGCACGGGCACACTCCTCGCGCGCGATGTCATCGCTCCACCCCTGGTGCCCTTCGACGGGCACATGCCGGTCGAGCGGATCGCACCCGACCTGGACGCCCTCATGGCAGCGCGCGACCTCATCGGGGATGCGCGGGCGCGATGGTGGCGACAGCGCCTTGCCGATGCCTGGGAGTCCGGCGGTGCCGGGCTCGTCGAAGCCTTGGATGCGTGAGAACCTTCCCGTATGTCCGTCCCGTCGCCCCGGGTCGCCGTCGCCCTCGTCGAGGAGCTGATCGCGAGCGGCGTGAGCGATGTCGTGCTGGCACCGGGATCACGGTCTGCTCCGGTCGCACTCGCGTTGGCCGATGCGGAGCGAAGGGGTCTGCTGCGCCTGCATGTGCGGATCGATGAGCGCAGCGCCGCCTATCTCGCGCTCGGGCTCGCCCGGGCCTCAGGCTCACCCGCGGTGGTCGTCACCACCTCTGGCACCGCGGCCGTCAACCTCCACCCGGCGATCGTCGAAGCGGCGTACTCGGGAGTGCCGCTCATCGCTGTGACCGCGGATCGGCCCGGTGCGATGCGCGGCAGCGGGGCCAATCAGACGATCGATCAGCGCGAGCTCTACGGCAGTGACGTCGTGACCTGGGTGGACCTAGAGGGTCTCGGGGAGACGGCAGTGTGCGATGTGGTGGCTCGTGCTGTCGATCTGTCAGTGGGGGAGCGTGGAGGTCCGATCCATATCAATCTCCCGCTCACCGAGCCACTGGTCGCACCCGGTGGTCATGTCGTCGGCGATGTGCAGGTACGCGCACGCGATGCGACATCGCCTCGACAGCGCCAGGCCCTGTCCGATCTTCTTCCGGCCGGAGTCGACATCGCGCGGGGCATGGTCATCGCGGGCGACTTCGATGACCCGGTGGTGCGCGAGGACGCAGCTGTGCTCGCCGACACCCTGGGCTGGCCCATCGTGAGCGAGCCCTCGGGCAACCTGTCCTCCCATCCGAGGGCACTGCAGCACGGACCCATGGTGCTGGGCTGCGCGGCCGATCTCGACCTGCTTCCCCACGTCGTGCTCACTGTGGGCCGTGTGGGGTTGCACCGCTCGGTGTCAGCGGTCCTGCGTGCAGCCCGAGCGCATATCGCGATCGATGTCCCACCCAGACTCGGTCGTGTCGATCCGCTGGGGACGGCATGCGCGGTGCTCGACACGGTGCCCCTGGCCGCACCGTCCACGCTGGATCCCGAGTGGGCGTCTCGCTGGCAGGCAGCCGACGCGATCGCCGCAAGCGTCGTCGCCGAGGGCCTCACCACCGATGAGCTCATCGGCCCGGTCGTGGCGCGCCTGGTCGCCTCACATGCGGGCCTCGAGGACCTGCTGGTGGTCGGGGCGTCCTGGCCCGTCCGCCATGTCTCCTCCTACGCGGGACCTCTGCGCGCCACGTGCATCGGCAACCGAGGTACGTCGGGCATCGACGGGGTGGTGTCCACCGCATGGGGTGCGGCCGTGGCACATGCGGATCGGCATCCCACCGCGACGACGTACGCGCTCATCGGCGATCTCACGGCGATATACGACCGCAATGGCCTGCTCGCACCCGAGCAGGAGCCGCGGCCACGTCTGGACTACATCGTCATCGACAACGACGGAGGCGGAATCTTCTCGTCCTTGGAGCAGGGGGCGCCCGACTTCGCTCGTGACTTCGAGCGGGTCTTCGGCACGCCGCACGGGGCGGACCTGCTGCAGCTGCTTGTCGCACCCGGCGTCGATGTCATCGAGGTGGATTCCGCGGAGCGCCTTCGTGAAGCGCTCGACGCTCCGGCGGCGGGAGTGCGTGTGCTCGTGGCCCGATGCGGGTCTCGGTCCGCCGAAGCCGACCTCATCCGCTCGCTGCAGGTGAAGGTGGACGCTTCCCTGTCGGAGTGATCGGTGCGGTCATCCGCACGATCGTCGGCCCGAGGTCGGGGTCAGCCGCTCGGGTCCATTCCAGGTCCATGCGTTCGAGCAGGCGGACCATCCCGCTGTTGCTGGCCAATACAAGCGCGAGGACCTCGTCGAAGCCCTGCCGGCGGGCGAGTTCGACCAGGTGCTCGAGCATGCGGCCTCCGAGACCGCGGCCCTGCCAGACGTCCTCGACGATGACGGCGATCTCCGCCGTGGAGGTCTCGTCGGGGCGATCGGGGAAGACATTGCCCAGGCCGACGATGTCGCCACGCCAGTTGACGGCGACGAGGGTCGCACCACGGTGGCCGCCCGCGATGCGGCGCAACTGATCCTCGCGCCAGTCGGTGTTGGGAGTGAAGT
>JBIIDD010000218.1:0-3382 GCA_044238565.1 Candidatus Nanopelagicales bacterium | reverse complement strand
TCGCGTCCATCACGGCAACGGGTGGCGTCATCCTGCTCGGCCTGTCGCTGCGCCTGTTGAGGGTGAGCAGGATTGCCGTGGCCGATCTCTTGCCCGCCCTAGTGATCGCGCCACTGCTCACCCTGGCGGTGGCCGCCTGGGTGTGACGCCGGTCAGGCCTCGACGTTGGAGACGAAGCCGATTCTCTTGTGTGCGCCGTCGCAGAACGGCTTCTTCTCCGAGGCGCCGCAGCGGCACAGGTAGACCTTGTCTGCGCTGCGGATCTCTGCACCGTCGGAGGCGTTGACGCGGCATGCGCCCGAAACCTCGAGGGGACCGTCGACCAGGGGCGTGATGCTGACTTCGCTCATGGGGCGACCTTACAGATAGCCCTTCTTGGTCAACCAGTTGAAGGCTGCATAACCCGGGATCGTGGGGATCCAGAAGGTGATGAGGCGGAAGAGCAGCACGGAGGAGACGGCGATGCCGCCGGGCAGCCCCGCGGCGGTGAGACCGGCGGCCAGGGCAGCCTCGACGGCGCCGAGACCACCGGGTGTGGGCGCTGCCTGGCCGATGGTGGCGCCCGCCAGGTAGACGACGGCGATGGCGGCGATGTTGAGGTCGCCGTCGAAGGCGCGCACGCAGGCGAGGAGCACCACGATGTAGGCGAGGTTGAGCAGCACGATGCCGCCGATGCCCTCGACCAGCTTCATGGGCCGCTGCGCCACTGTCACCAGTCGCGGGATGACCTCGCGCAGGAGCGGGCGCACGCGCCCGAAGACATACCTGCGCAGCGGAGCCACGGCGAATGCCGCGAGGAAGAGGAGCACGACCGCGATGGCGACGATGACGGCCCAGGGTGGCGGATCGAAGGTGAAGTCGGCCTGGGTGCCCGCCGCGATGCCGAAGCCCAGTAGGAGGAGCAGGTGCACGACAAACGCGGCCACCTGCGAGACGCCGACGCTCGCGCCCGCGAGGGCCGGGTGCAGGCCTGCCTTGGTGAGGAAGCGCATGTTGATGGCCACCGAGCCCAGGGTCGGCGGTGACACCAGTGTCGCGAAGTCACCGGCGACCTGGGCGAGCATCGTGCGATGCAGGGGGATGCGCTCGGGGACGAATCCCGAGAGCGACCACGCGGCGCCGACGTAGGTGATCAGGGAAGCGACGACGGCGACGGCCAGCCACTCGAGCGACGCCGACGTGAGCAGCTCGCCGAGATCGACCTGGGCCAGCTGCGAGAGCAGGACGTAGGCGGCGATCGTGCCGACGACGATCATGATGAGGGTGCGCGGCTTGATGCGCTCCACGTTGATCTGCTCGACCTCGCCGTCAGGACGGATCTCCACGAGCGCATCGCGCAGGTGGACCATGAGGTCTCGGTTCTTGCGCATGGCCTTGCGTGTGGTCGGCGTCAGGGCCACCGGCTGCAGCACGGGTAGGGCACGGGCTAGTCCGGGTACGCCGAGGACCTTGCGACCGGTGCGGATGGCGCGATCCGCGCCGGCGATGAGGGCGAGGGTGCACAGCAGCTCGGCCACATCGATGCGTTGCGCGACGTCACCGGCCGCGACGGTGCCACTCGACTCGCCCACGAGCCAGACCTTGCCCTCGCGGTCGAGGAGGATGTTGTCGCTCGTGAGGCTGCGGTGGGCTATCTCGTTGTCGTGCAGAGTGCGCATGGCGCGCCACGCCTGTTCGAGGTCGTCATCGCTGATCTGCTCGGGTGAGAGATCGCTGAAGCGCGTCGCGACGGTGTAGTCGTAGGCGAGAAGTGCGGAGTCGGCGCCGACCTCGCTCGTGATGAGGAGGCGAGGGACGGGGGCATTGGCGGCCTGGGCGGCGTAGGCCATCAGTGCTGCATGGTCGAGTTCGCGACGCATGTTGAAGGCACCTCGACCGGACTCATCGCGCAGGCGCAGGGCCTTCCACGCGGCGCTCGCGAGGCCCGCACCTTCGAGGTCGCGGTCGAGGACGACGACTTCGAGGGACTCCCCGGTGCGTGTCGTCGCGACGTAGCGGCGGCCGATCGAGGTCTGGCGCGATGCGCGCAGGACCGTGAGTGGATAGCCGGCACGGGCCATGGTGGCGGCGACCTCTGAGCCCGAGGGGCGCGTGGTGGGCGTGCCGACGGCGTAGCGCGTGAGCAGGCCGAGGCCCCAGCCGACGAAGAAGGAGATGAGCAGTCCCGCCACCGTGGCGGTCGTGCTCAGCAGGGCCACGATGGCAAGGGAGCCCGTCACGAGAACCGAGAGGACATCCCACGGGCGGCGGCTCATGAGCCGTGCGACGGTGATGAAGGCGACGAGTCCGCCGATGATCGGGGCCGTCACCGAGGTGTCGCCACCGACCGACCCCGCGAGCGCGGTGATCAACTGGGCGCTGCCGTAGGTCTCGACAAGGTACGACGCGAGCGTGAGGAGGATGACCGTCAGCAGGAGTCCGACAAGGGCGTCGAAGAGTTGACGCACGCGACGGCGGATGACGAGGTTGACGGCGGCCGCGATCGGCAGTCCGAGAAGGCCGATGCCACCGATGATGTTGAGGGTCAGGATGACAATGGAGGGCAGGAGTGCGGCGCCTCCGGTGATGTCTTCCTCGATGCCCTCCGTCGTGCTCGTGGCGAAGTAGGCGATGAAGACCGTGGCCGCTGTCGCGGCGAGCGCGACGAGGAACCTCGCGAGGTCGAGGGGGCGGCGCAGGCGCCGCGGGATGACCCCGTCTTCGATGACGACGGTCGACTGGGCCGGGGCGGGCGCTACGGGCCGCGGGATCGCGACGGTCTGCCGGGGCGCGGAATCGTCCGTCAGGGGATCGGCCGCGGAGCTCGTCCCCGGGGTGTCCCCGGGGCGCGCACCCACGTCGGTCATCCCACGATCGTCCCACCCGGTGGGTCCCCGGGCCGGGCGACCCGCTTCCCGTAGCCCGCTGAACCCCCTGGGTCAGACCCCCCTGATGGGATGGGCCCATGCCCGCCCCCCTCCTCATCGTGTCTGCGCCGGAGCCGCTTTCCGTGCGTCAGCTCGACCCAGGGCAGGAGCGGATCGTGGCGTGGCGCGGCCCAGGCACATGCGTCGTGCTGGGGGCGCCGGGCACGGGTGCCACGACTGCCCTCGTCGAGGCCGTGGTGGCCCGCATGTCCGAGGTGCCCTCCTCGCGCGTGCTCGTCATCGCGCGCGATCGCGATGCCGTACGTCGCATGCGCGCTGCGATCGCTCGTCGCATGCCGGCCGGTGCACTCCCGACGGTGACGACTTTCCACGGCCTTGCCTATGCGCTCGTGCGTCGGACAACCGGCCCAGGGTCCGAGGCCGCGATGCCGCGTCTGCTCTCCGGAGCAGAGGAGGATGCACGCATCCGCGACCTGCTGCGCGGCGCGATCGCCGATGGCGAGGTGCCGTGGCCG
>JBIIDD010000217.1:0-3393 GCA_044238565.1 Candidatus Nanopelagicales bacterium | reverse complement strand
CGATCATGTCGTCACTGCGCCCGTAGCCCGTCGACGCCTGCCCCGCCGAGCGCGTGGCGGCATAGCCGCCGATCGTCGCGCGCTGCCATGACTGCGGGAGGTGACCCAGGGTGTAGCCGCGTGCCTGCAGTAGCGCTTCGAGAACCGGGCCGGTGACGGCGGGACCGACCGTGGCGATGCCGGAGACCTCATCGAGGTGCAGCAGACGACCCAGTCGATCGAGAGCAAGGGCGATGCGGGGCTCATCGGTGCGCAGGCCACCGACAACAGACGTGCCCCCGCCGACGGGCACCACGGGCACGCGATGCTCACGGCAGACGGCCAGCACCTGCATCACTTCGTCATGGCTGCCTGGGCGCACCACGAGGTCGGGGACATCGTCGAGGATCCCCGATCGACGTCGCGCGTAATCGACGAAGGCCGCCCCGCCAGCGGCAGCCAGTCGATCGGCGCGCGCGTCGATCACGTAGTCGTCCCCGACCGCCCGGCGCAGCGCGGAGACGGCGGGGTCGCTCAACCTCGAGGGTGGGATCTGCCAGGTTGCAGGATCGGCCGCAGGCCAGGGCGCGGTGACCCCGACATGCTCGGCGAGGTAGGTGCGCACGCGCGGGGAGAGATCCGGGGCATCGGATGGAGCACCCCAGCGGGCAAGGGATTCCTCTGCGGCGGGCACGGCCACAGTCTGGCACCGGGCACCCGGCAGACTGGGCCCGTGTCCGTCCCCACGCCCGATCTCGATGCCGGGAGACGGGCGCGCGAGCTTGACCTCCTCATGTCCGGTCACGTGGCTGACCTGCTCGTCATCGGCGGCGGCATCACCGGGTGCGGAATCGCCCTGGATGCAGCAACACGGGGCCTCGACGTGGTCCTCGTCGAGACCCGAGACCTGGCCTTCGGCACGTCGAGATGGTCGAGCAAGCTGGTGCACGGCGGCCTGCGCTATCTCGCGCACGGCGATGTCGGGGTCGCCTGGGAGAGCGCCGTCGAGCGTTCGCGCCTCATGACCGTGATCGCCCCGCATCTCATCCGTCCACTCCCCCATGTCATGCCGCTCGATCCCGATCTGCAACAGCGCGCCCTGGTGCGCACGGGCCTGCGCGCCGCCGACCTGCTGCGCGCTGCTGCGGGTACGCCGCGCAGCGTGCTCCCGCGCCCGCGCTCCATCACCGCCTCCCGCGCACGGCAACTCGTGCCCGCACTGGATACCTCCGGCCTCACGGGTGCAACGGTGCACTGGGACGGTCAGCTCGTGGATGATGCGAGGCTCACCGTGGCGGTCGCTCGCACGGCAGCGAGATACGGCGCAAGGATCGTCACGCGCGCTGCTGCCTTGCATGTCACGGGATCCGGAGCCCGCGTGCGCATCGCCGAGGGCGAGGAGTGGGATCTGCAGGCGCACCAGGTCATCGTGGCGACGGGCGTGTGGACGCAGGAGCTCGATCCCCACACGCGGTTGACAACCTCGCGGGGGTCCCACGCGGTGCTGCGGCCCGAGGCCCTGGGGCAGCCACGGGCAGCACTCACGGTCCCCGTGCCCGGAGAGCGCGGACGCTATGTCTTCGCGCTGCCGACCCTCGACGGCACAGTCATCGCAGGCATCACCGACGACCCCGTCTCTGGTCCGATTGCCGACGTCCCCGAGGCACCGGATGCCGACGTCGAATGGATCCTCGGGCACCTCTCCTCGGCACTGGACCACCCGTTGTCCGCCGAGGACGTCATCGGCACCTACGCGGGCCTGCGACCACTCGTGGGCGAGCCGGGTGCGGAGACCAGCGCCGATATCTCACGACGACATCTGGTCGAGCGACGACCCGAAGGCCATGTCGTCGTCACCGGAGGGAAGCTCACGACCTACCGACGCATGGCGCAGGACGCGGTCGACGCGCTCCAGCTCCCCGGCACCGCATGTCGCACTCAGAGACTCCCGCTCGTCGGTGCGCAACCGCATCGCTCCATCCACCCACCCGGCGTACCGCAGAGACTCGTTGAGCGCTTCGGATCCGAGGCGGCGCGCGTGGCCGCCTACGCGGACAACGATCCCTCCCTGCTCGACCCGATCGCACCCGGAGTCCCCGTGCTCGGCGTGGAGGTCGTGCATGCGGTGAGGGCCGAGGGTGCACTGGATGCCGAGGACGTCATCGAACGTCGCACCCGCCTTTCGTCCGTCCCTGATCGCGCCGAGCGTGCGCGGGCCCGGGTCACGGAGATTGTCGAGGCGACTCGGTGAGGACACGGCGCGCGATCATTGGCGATGCGGTCGCCCTGGGTGTCGGCACCGGCGTCTATGCCGTCTCCTTTGGGGCGCTGGCCGTGGCCGCGGGCCTGAGCGCCTGGCAGGCTCAGGCGCTCTCCCTGCTCATGTTCACGGGGGCATCGCAGTTCGCTCTCATTGCCGTCGTGGCGTCCGGCGGCAGCGCTGCCGTGGCGATCGCCACCTCCACTCTCATCGGCACCCGCAACGCCTTCTACGGCTTCGCCATGGCGCCCGTGCTCCAGCCACGTGGCGCGCGCCGACTCCTGGCCGCACAGGCCACGATCGACGAGTCGACCGGCATGGCAGCGCGATACGAGGGCGATCGTGACTCCGCGCGACTCGCCTTCTGGGCAACCGCCGGCTCGATCTATGTCCTGTGGAATCTCGGGACCCTCATCGGCGCACTGGGAGCCGGGCTCATCGAGGACCCCAACACCTTCGGCCTCGATGCGGCGGCGCCGGCGGCATTCCTCGCCCTGGTGTGGCCCCGTCTCACCACCTGGCCCATGCGCGCCGTCGCCATCGTCTCCCTTGCCTCTGCGGTGGCTCTGGCACCCTTCGTCGCCGCCGGCGTACCCGTCCTGCTGGCGGGGGCTGCCGGCATCGTGGTGGGACTCGTGCTCGGAGTGCGGGCAGGTGGGGAGTGATGTGGCCGACGATCCTTCTTGCATCGGGAGCGGCGTACGGCCTGAAGCTCCTCGGCTACGTCGTGCCTCAGCGCGTCCTCGACACCCCTCTGCTCCGACGCGTCACGCTGCTCATCCCCGTGGCACTTCTCTCGGCGCTCATCGGCCTGTGGACCTTCGTCGACGGCACGACCATCACCATCGATGCACGGGTGCCCGGTGTGATCGCTGCCCTCATCGCCCTTGCCCTGCGTGCGCCCTTCCTCGTCGTGATCATCACTGCAGCAGCCGTGACCGCCCTTGTCCGTGCACAGGGTTGGATGCCGTGAGGGTGCGATGAGAAGGCCGATCTTCTGGTTCCTCTGGCCCGTCGCCGATCCCGGTCCACTCGACGGTGACGCCGTGCAGGTGCAGTGGAGCCGCATCTGCGGGCGAGGCCCCTGGCGATGGACCTTCCTCATCGGATTCAGCGCCCTCGTGGTCATCACGGTCTCGGCTGCCGTCGCAGCC
>JBIIDD010000216.1:0-3408 GCA_044238565.1 Candidatus Nanopelagicales bacterium | reverse complement strand
TCTACGGCACCCTCGTGGCCATCGATGAGGACGACGCTGAGATCGAGATCGCCCCGGGCGTCGTCATCCGTGTGGTCAAGGCCGCCATCGGCAAGGTCATCGAGCCCGAGGTGGTGGTGTCGGAGGCCACGCCGTCGGCCGAGTCCAGCGACGGTGGCGACGCCGCCGAGCCGCCGAGCCCCCGCGCCTGAGCCGAGCGCTCTCCCGTCCCGACACGTCCACGCTGAAAAGGAAGACACGTGCCTCCCGCCAACCGCAGCAGCCGCACCGGCTCGCAGACGCATCCCGGGCGACTGCTCATCATCATGGCGCTCATCACGGCGGCGGTGGCGGCATGGGCCTTCTGGCCCGGGCAGGACAACAACATCCGCCTGGGACTTGACCTTCGCGGTGGCACCCAGGTGATCCTGCAGCCCAAGGCGGTGCAGGAGGGGGCGTCCATCACCGACGATCAGCTCGCCCAGACCGTCGAGATCATCCGTCAGCGCGTCGACGGGGTGGGTGTCGCCGAGGCCGAGGTCACGGTGCAGGGCTCCGGCGACAGTGCCGCCATCGTGGTCTCCGTCCCCGACGTCAGCCAGGAGCGCCTCGTGGAGCTCGTGGGCCGCACAGCCCTTCTCGACTTCCGCCCGGTCTGGTCGATCTTCGGCCCTGCGCCCGAGTCCTTGGACGACACCTCGGCAGCTGCCCCCGCACCCACCGGTGACGACACCGCCACGTCGGCGCAAATCGTCCAGGCGGACGACAACACCCCCGAGTACCAGGCTGGGGTAGCGGCCCTGGACTGCCTCGATCCCATCAATCAGGCCGGTGGCAGCCCTGACGACCCGAAGCAGTGGCTCGGGACCTGTGACCAGGATGGTGCTGCGAAGTACTCCCTCCAGCCGGCCTTCATCGAGGGCACCAACGTCACGGACGCGGTTGCTCAGCTGCCTCAGCAGGGTGTGGGCGGATGGGTGGTGAGCCTCACCTTCGACAGCGAGGGTGCCCGCGCTCTCGCCGAGGCCTCCCAGGAGCTCTACGCGCTCCCCGAGTGCAGTCCGGGCGGGCCAAGCCCCTGCAACGCCTTCGCGATCGTGCTCGACGGCGTCGTCGTCTCGGCGCCGCGTTTCAACGAGCCCATCATCGGCGGTCAGGCGCAGATCGAGGGCGACTTCACAGCCCAGGAGGCACAGGACCTCGCCAACGTCCTCAGCTACGGCGCGCTGCCCGTCAACCTCGAGGTCGTCGAGGTCACGAGCGTGTCTGCCACGGTTGGCGGCGATCAGCTCCGCGCCGGTCTTATCGCCGGTGCCATCGGTGCCTTGCTCATTGTGTTCTTCCTGCTCTTCTACTACCGCGTTCTGGGCATCGTCGCCGTGCTGAGTCTCGTCATCGCCGGCGGGCTGAGTTACATGTCGTTCGTTGCCCTCGGCAAGACCGTTGGCTTCACCTTGACCCTCGCGGGCGTCGCCGGTGCCATCGTCTCGATCGGTATCACGGCGGATTCCTTCATCATCTACTACGAACGCATCCGTGATGCTTTACGCGAAGGCAAGACGATGCGGCAGGCAGCTGAAGTGGGGTGGTCCTCGACCCGGCGCACGCTTCTGGCGGCTGACTTCGTGACGCTCCTCGCGGCGATCGTGCTCTACATCATCTCCGTGGGCAACGTGAAGGGCTTCGCCTTCACCCTCGGTCTCATCACCCTCATCGACATCTTCGTCGCGTTCCTCTTCACATATCCGTTGACAGTGCTCGTCTGCCGTTCCGCGTGGATGCAGAAGGCCACTTGGCTGACGGGACTGCGCGTCAAGGGCTCCGGGCGCGACGCCGGAGGCGATGCCCCTGCAGATGACCGCACGACCGTAGGAGTGGAGTCCTGATGGCGCGTCGAGCCTCCCTGGGAGACCGTCTCTACCGAGGCGAGTCCGGTATCGACTTCGTCGGACGCCGGCGCACGTGGTTCATCATCTCGGGCATCCTGGTGCTCATCTCCCTGGCCGCCCTTGGGTTCCGCGGTCTCAATCTCGGTGTCGAGTTCCAAGGCGGCGCGGTCTACTCCGTGCCCAATGCCACCTGTTCGATCGAGAGCGCCCGCGACGCAGCCAGCCAGGTCACCGGCGAGGAAGCCATCGTCACCGAGACCGGGGCGGGGATCGTGCGCGTGCAGACACCCCCGGTGGATGCGACCACGAGCCAGACTGTGTCGAGTGTCCTGGGTGAGACCTGTGGCGTCCCCGCCTCCGACGTCAGCGTGCAGGTCGTAGGGCCCACCTGGGGCGAGGAGATCACCGCGAAGGGGATCCAGGCCCTCATCGTCTTCCTGATCCTGGTGACCGTCTTCCTTGCGATCTACTTCGAGTGGCGCTTTGCTCTCGCGGCTCTCGTCGCACTTGCGCACGACATCATCCTCACGGTGGGCATCTACGCGATCACGGGGCTGCCCGTGACCCCTGCGACGCTCATTGGATTCCTCACGATCCTGGGTTATTCGCTCTATGACACGGTGGTTGTCTTCGACAAGGTCAAGGAAGACACCAAGGGCATCACCGCGCAGTCGGTGATGAGCTACCCCGAAGCAGCGAATCGATCGGTCAATCAGGTCCTGGTGCGGTCGATCAACACCACGGTCACATCGTTGCTTCCCGTACTGGCGATCATCATCGTCGGGGCGGGGCTCCTCGGCGCCGGCACGCTCCTCGACCTGGCAGTGGCGTTGGGGGTGGGCATGTTCGTCGGGGTCTATTCCTCGCTCTTCATCGCCACGCCCGTCGCGGTCCTGCTCAAGATGCGCCAGCCGGACATCAAGGCCCTCGACAATCGCGTGGCTGCGCGGCGGGCAGGTGCCGGCAAGCGTGCGGCGGAGTCGCAGGAGGCCGCGGCAGCCGCCGTCGGGGTCGTCGACACCCAGGCAGGCTCCCTGACCGCTCTCGGCGCCGCGGAACGTCAGCAGCCGAAGCGCCAGCCGCGATCCAAACGCGGCAAGAAGTAGCCGCCACCCTCCCGATCGTCGCCATGCTCGTACACTGACCGCTACAGCAGCGGGAGGTGCGGGTGACGCAGGAGGCGATGCGCGAGGTCCCGGCTGACGCCGGCGCCAGTGGCCTGCGCTCGCGGCTTGCCCGACTCACCGGCTCGCGCACGGGTCCCTCGGAGCTCGATCCACTCATCCGGACCCTGCGCCAGTACCACCCCAAATCCGACGTCCGGCTGCTCCAGCGGGCATATGAGACGGCCGCTTACCTACACCGAGACCAGAAGCGTCGCTCCGGTGACCCCTACATCACGCATCCGCTCGCCGTGGCCACCATCCTCGCCGAGCTCGGCATGACCGCCCCCACGCTCTCGGCGGCGCTTCTCCACGACACCGTGGAGGATACCGGCTACTCACTCGAGGAGCTGCGCGAGGATTTCGGTGACGAGGTG
>JBIIDD010000215.1:0-3409 GCA_044238565.1 Candidatus Nanopelagicales bacterium | reverse complement strand
GGATTCGTCGCGCCCGTCCCTAGCGGTTCGCAGGATCGCGGCTCGCTCGTCGGCATGCTGCGCTCCGGAGCAGCCGTTGCCGCCACGGACTATCCGTCACAGGGCATGGGATCGGACCAACTACAGCGCTACGTGCTCGGCGTCGCCGAGGGCGTCGCCGTCCTCGACTCCGCGCGGGCCATCACGCGCAATCCCGCAGCCTTCGGGCTCCAGCCCGTATCCGCATCCGCCGAGCTGCCTCTCTTCATCTGGGGGCATTCCCAGGGCGGTGGCGCCGCACTGTGGGCGGGTCAAATCGCGCAGGAGTACCTCGCCCTGCGCGGTGATCGCACCCTCGATCTCGCCGGCGTGGCGGCCCTCGCTCCGGCCAGCCAGCTCACGACCTCACCAGGCCAGCCGACCAATCTCATCGGCTACCACCTTGGCGATCGCGCCATCTACAACAGCGATCCCGGCGTGGGGGTGCCCTTCGCCATCGGCTCGGTGCTCTTCAGCCTGGTCACGGCGTCCTGGGCCGAGGTGCGAGACGCCACGGCGGGGCCCCTGCCCTTCGGTCCGACATCCGAGGTCTCCCCTAGAGCGGTGCTGAGCGCTGACGGATTGCAAACGGCACCTGTGGTCGCCGAGTCCTGCCTCGCGGGCCGCGATCTCCTCACCATTGCGCTCGCCACGACCAGGTACCTCAACCCCGACCGCGCACGCATGTTCCTCGAGCCCTTCGCCGGGTCCAAGGTCAAGGGCAGGTGGACCGGCGCTATCGACGCGACCTGCGCTGATCCAAGCGACTATGCGCAGGAGGTCCAGGACTGGTGCGCGTGGATGCAGTTCCACACGCCCGGCCCCTACGGCGTGAACCCCTACTCCAAGGTCCCGGTCGACAACTCCGGAACGAAGGTGCCCGTCTACCTCGCACAGGGGCGCAATGACCGCATCATCTGGTGTGTCGACTCGCTGGGCCCGGTGAGCCAGCGCAACTGTCTCACTGCGCAGTACTTCGGGTCGATGAAGGCGGAGTACTGCCCACGTCAGGGCAGTCTCGATGTCGACTACTTCGCCAGCATCGATCACCTGCAGGTGCCCTCTGCGGCCGCCACCAACCCCAAGACGGGGGCCTACGCGGGATCCCCTCTTGAGCGCTTCTTCACGGGCGCGATCGCGGGCACTCTGCCCCGCGCCTGCACAGTCAATAACCTGAGCAACCCCCTACCTCGATGAGCCGCACGGTCTACGTGCCGGCTGCGCGACTCGAACGCTGGCTCTCCGGCTTCGACGAGCGCCACGCAGGTGCCACGAGCCAGGTCCGCGACGGAGCACTGCACGTCGTGGGCGCAGACGGTGCGACAGCTGAGATCACCCCCGCGTACGCCGTTCCCGCGGCCACCGCAGCCGGCTTCGTCGAGGCAGTCCAACGCATCCCGCGCACCGGCGTGATCCTCATTCGACGCGGAGGCTTCGCCGCCGCGATCGTCGAGGGCGATGCCGTGATCGCCAGCGATGTCGGCAAGCGCCACGTGCAAGGCCGGACCGCGGCGGGTGGCTGGTCACAGCAGCGCTTCGCCCGCCGGCGCGACAAGCAGGTGCACGAACTCGTCGATGCGGCCGTCGACTACGTCGCACGCACGATCGTGCCTGGGCTACCCGTGGATTACCTGGCCACCGGAGGCGATCGACCCCTCGTGGATGAGGTCCTTGCTGATCCGCGTCTGCGTCCGCTCACCGCGCTCCCCCGCGGACCCCATCTGGATGTGCCCGACCCCCGGCGCGACGTCGTCACATCGCTCCCGGAGCGCCTGAGCACTCTGCGCATCGACCTCGTCGACCCCTGATCCGGCTACGCTCGGGCCATGCGGGACGGGGATAACGAGGATCAGCCCGAGGCGGATCCCTGGACCCTGCGCTTCTACGACCGTGGAACCCAGGGCTTCGAGCGCGTGATCCTCTTCTCCGATGCCGTCTACGCGATTGCCCTGACCCTCATCGCGGCCACACTCGTCGCACCCACGCTCACGAGCATGACCGATGGTCAGGATGCAGGGACAGCGATCGCAAATGGCCTGAGCAACATTTGGCCCTACGCCTTGACGTTCATGTGGATTGCCTTCTACTGGAAGGCGAATCACCGCTTCACGCTGACTCTGCGCCGCATGGACAGCCGCTACATCTGGGCGATCCTCACCTACCTCGCGTTCGTGGCGCTTCTGCCCTTCCCCGCATCGGTGCTCGGTGAATCGGCCAGTCTCACGGCCCTTGCCTTCTTCATTGGATACATGGCGTGCATCAGCGCACTCGAGGTCGTGCTCATGTTGATCGCGATCCGGGACGATCTGATGGTGCGCCCGCTCACGACCATGGAGAAGCGCAACTCCTTGCTGTCAGCGCTTTCCCCTGTCGTTGCCTCGCTCATCGCCGTACCCGCCTGCTTCATCCCCGGCATGAACTTCTACGTCGTTCTTGCGATCTATGTCGTCTTGACCATCGTGCTCGGCATCATCGTGCGGCGCGTCTACGCCGTGCCCGGCTGGAGTCGGACCAGGCACTAGGCGCGTCGCCTCTCACGGACCAGGAAGACGCACGCCACGGCGAGGATCGCGCCAATGACGCCGTTCACATGAAGGCCCGCAGCGATGGTGTCGGCCATCACCGCGGACGTCTCGGTGCCGGACGGCAGAGGCACGGCGTACTGGCTCATCACATCAGGCGAAGTGGAAGCCGCCTGAATGCTGCTCATTTGGGTGGCGGCTTGCTCCTCGGTGAGCCCCTGCGCCTGGAAATCAGCGGACATGAAGAGTCGGCCGAGAGTGAAGACCAACGTATTCATCACCACGACCGCAAGGACCTGGCCCAGGGCCTGTGCCGAGCCTCGATAGGCGCTGAGCTGGCCGGAGTCGACTCCCGGAGCCGAGATCAGCACGCCACTGGTGACGGTGATGGATGCGGCCACAGTCAAGACGTTGTAGACGGTGACGTAGGCGATCGGCACCCAGAGCGGTGAGTCAGCGGTAACGAAGAACGAACCCAGCATCGCCACCGCGAGCACACCGAAGAGCAACTCCGCGGTCTTGGCGATGCCTATACGGCGCATCAGCGGCCCGGCGATGAGCCTCGTGCCGAGCACCGCGCCTGCCTGAGCGGGGATCATCACGAGCGCCGTCTGCAGGACGGTGAGGCCGTAGAGGTACTGGAAGGCCATCGTCATCAGGAAGACCGTGTTGATCAGCGGAATGATGATGATGGTGCTGAGTAGTGCGCGCGAGCGACCCACGCGCAGTGGCGCAATCGAGAACGTCGGCGAGGTGAGCCTGCGCATGAGGCAGGCGCAGGTGCCCGCCAGTGCCACAGTCAGGACGAAACTCATGAGCGTGATGGGGTCGAGGATCCCATTGTCGCTGAGCCGGTTCAGTGCTTGGAC
>JBIIDD010000214.1:0-3410 GCA_044238565.1 Candidatus Nanopelagicales bacterium | reverse complement strand
GTGAAGCCGGCAAACCAGATCGCGGCGTTTTCGTTGGTGCTACCCGTCTTGCCCGCTGCGGGACGATCAGGCAGCGACATGAGCCCACCGGTGCGTCCCTCGAAGGGCCCGTCGATGACGCTGGTGAGCACGCCCGTCACCGCGTCGGCGACATTTCGCGAGATGACCTCTCGACAGCGCGGGTCGGGCACGTCGAGGTTGTTGCCGTAGCGGTCAGTGATCTCGAGGACGACGCGTGGCTGGCAGTAGGTGCCGTGATTCGCGAAGGCGGCGTAGGCACCCGCCATCGAAAGGGGAGAGACCTCCATCGTGCCCAGCGAGAAGGTGGGCACCCGCAGCAGCGGATCGCCCGTGGCCAGCCGCACGCCCATCTCCTCGGCGATTTCGGCCTGGCGACACAGCCCGAAGCGCTCGGCAAGGGTGACGAAGTAGGTGTTGGTCGAGAAGGCCGTCGCCTGGAACATGTTGAGGAAGCCGGCAGATCCGGAGTTGCGCACGGTCACAGGCTGGAAGGGCGTGCCGTCGGTGCAGTTGACGAAGTTCTCGAAGGTCTTGGGGTTGGGAGAGTCGATGCCCTCAGTGGGCGAGAAGCCCTGCTCGAGAGCCGACGCGAGGGTGAAGACCTTGAAGGTCGATCCGGCTTGCATGCCGATGGTGCCACCGAAGCCCTGGTCGACGTTGTAGTTGTAGGTCGTCTTGCCGCGCCCCTTCAGCCCCCACTCTCGGTTCTGTGCCATCGCGATGACATTGCCGGTGCCGGGCTCGACGAGCGTGATGGCTGCAGCGCGCTGGCTCTCATCCTTGATCGGGATGTAGGACGTGACAGACTTCATGGCCGCGTCTTGGACATCAGGGTCGAGCGTCGTGCGAATCGTCAGCCCACCGCGGCGCAGTAGCGCTTCGCGCTCGACCAGGGTCTCGCCGAAGGCCTGATCCGCCTTAATCATACGAATGACGAAGTCGCAGAAGTACGGCGCGTAGGAGGACGTGCACCCGTTGGGCTGGATGGACGGATCCAGGAACTCCTCGATCGAGACGCGCGCCGCAGCACTGGCCTCCACCGGAGTGATGAAACCGGCCTCGGCCATCTCGCTGAGCACAAGATTGCGTCGCTTCTCGGCCAGGTCGGGGTTGCGCGTGGGGTCGAAGGCTGTCGGCTGCTGGACGATCCCTGCCAGCGTGGCGCTCTCGACGAGGTTCAACTCCGCCGCGGGCTTGGAGAAGTAGCGGCGGGCCGCGGCCTCAACACCGTAGGCGCCGGCTCCGAAGTAGACGATGTTGAGGTACCGCTCGAGGATCTCTTCCTTGGAATAGCGCCTCTCGAGTGCGAGCGCATAGCGGATCTCTCGGAGCTTGCGCGAGGGGGTGCGGGCCCGCGCGGCCTCGAGCTCCTCCTCGTTCGTTGCGCTGGCGATGAGGAGGTTCTTGACGTACTGCTGGGTGATGGTGGAACCGCCCTGGGTGCTGCCTGACTGGGTGCTGTTGGCCACGATCGCGCGCATCGTGCCGCGCAGGTCGATGCCGGGATGGTCGAGGAAGCGGGCATCCTCGACCGCGACGATGGCCTGGCGCATGATGGGCGCGACAGCGGCGAGGGGGATCTCGACCCGGTTCTGGTAGTAGATGGTCGCCATCACCGAGCCGTCGGCAGCGAGGATCACCGAGCGCTCGGGGAGATCGGGAGTGTCGAGCTGCGAGGGAAGCGACTCGAAGCTGTCGATGGCCCCCCGCGCGAGAAGGCCGGTGGCGGCAGCTACCGGGAGCACCATGGCTGCGGCGACGGCCCCTGCAACGAGAGCGACCAGGAAGAAGGTGCCCAGTCGGCCCAGCGCGGCCAGGGGGCGCGCGGCCGCTCCGCGGGCCCTGGCGGGCTCGGGTGGCGAGTGTGGCTCGCTCAAGGGTCTCCTCGGGGAAGAATGTGCCTTCCCAGGGTAGGCGAGTGTCCGTCAGGAGTCTTGTCCCACGGAGGTCAGTATCTCGGCAGCATATAGTACAAAAGTACCTCATGGGTTAGGGTCATCAGGACCTGTCTGACCACCGATGACCGGCGTAGCGTCCCGCCCCACCGGTGAAGCCACTGGGACCCGAGGGGAAGTCGTGCCGGACGGTACGGCGGGAAGGTGAGGGATGACCTGGTCGACGGAGTGGACCGCGCGGGCGGCCTGCCGCACATCCGATCCCGACGCCCTCTTCGTCCAAGGTGCCGCTCAGAACCGCGCCAAGGTCATCTGCCAGGGCTGCCAGGTGCGCACCGAATGCCTCGCGGATGCCCTCGACAATCGCGTCGAGTTCGGCGTGTGGGGTGGCATGACCGAGCGTGAGCGCCGCGCATTGCTGCGTCGCCGCCCTCAGGTCACCTCGTGGCGTCATTTGCTCCAGACCGCTCGTGACGAGTACGAGCGCGCTGTCGGCATTGACGTCTTCCGCGCTTCCTAGGCTCCGTCAAGGAGTCGGTCGACTCGATGCGAGCAGTGCGCCCACTTCGCGCAGTCCTTCAAGATCGTGTACATCCTCGGCGAGTGCGTAGACCTCGGTGACCGCGACCCCCGGATGTGCCGCAGTGAATCGGCGCGCGAGCCGGGCCTGGCGCTCGGCATTGCGCAGACGATCCGCGTGTAGGCGCAGCAGCGCTGCCGCACGTGGATCCTCCGCCTGCAGTCGCTGCACACCGGCTGTTGCCTCCTCGACGCTGAGCTCGGGGGCGCGCACCTCCTGAACCCGGTTGAGCACCAACCCGGCGAGCGGCATGCCGTCCTGCTCGAGTCGATCCACGAAGTAGGACGCCTCGCGCAGGGCGTCACGCTCGGGAGCGGCGACCACGATGAACGACGTGCCCGGGTCCTTGAGCAGGGCGTATGTCGCCTCCGCGCGCTCACGGAAGCCGCCGAACATCGTGTCGACGGCGCCGACGAAGGCAGCGAGATCGGTGAGGAGCTGCGCGCCAAGGATCTTGGTGAGCACTCCGGAGAAGAGCCCGAGTCCGGCGCCGAGGATCTTGCCGATTCCGCGTCCCGCTCCCCGAGCGGGTGCCGTGAGGATCTTGATGAAGCGACCATCGAGAAAGGTCCCCAGGCGATCGGGGGCATCCAGGAAGTCGAGCGCCGAGCGCGACGGCGGAGTGTCGACCACGATGAGATCCCACGTGCCGTCGCGGTCGGCCTCCGTGCGCAACTGCCCGAGCTTCTCCATGGCCATGTACTCCTGCGTGCCCGCAAAGGAGGACGACAGCGCCTGGTAGAAGGGATTGTCGAGGATCGCCTGGGCGCGATCAGGATCCGAATGGGACTCGACGACCTCGTCGAAGGTCCGCTTCATGTCGAGCATCATCGCGCTCAGTGAGCCTTCACCCTCGACCCCGACGACGGGGCGCGGAGTGTTGTCGAGTTCGGTGAGGCCCATGGCCTGCGCGA
>JBIIDD010000213.1:0-3421 GCA_044238565.1 Candidatus Nanopelagicales bacterium | reverse complement strand
GCTCGAGCAGGGCAAGCCCTACAAGGCCGAGGCGCTCGCCGATGTCGAGGATGCCGCGTCGCTCTTCTCCATCTCCGCTGAGGATGCGAAGCGGCTCTACGGCGAGGTGATTCCGAGCTCAGCCCGAAACAAGCGCATGTTCACCTACCGCGCCCCGGTCGGCGTGTGGGCGGCCATCACGCCGTGGAACTTCCCGCTCATGATCATGTGCGAGTTCCTCGGGCCCGCGCTTGCCACCGGCAACGCGATCGTGTGCAAGCCGCCGGATACGACGCCGCTCGCATGCCTCGCACTCGGCACCCTGCTCGAGGAAGCCGGCGTACCCAAGGGACTCGTCTCGATCATCCCGGGCGATGGCGCGGTGGGCGAGCACCTCATCACCCATCCCGGCGTCGACGCGATCGGCTTCGTCGGATCGTCCGCCACCGCGGAGCGGATCGTGCGTGCGGCGGGGCTCAAGCGCAGCCTTATGGAGGCATCGGGCAATGGCCCCGTCATCGTCTGCTCCGATGCTGACCTCGCGGCTGCGGCGGAAGCGGCGGTCTTCGGCGCCTACTGGAATGCCGGTCAGGTGTGCTGCGCGACCGAGAGAGTGCTCGTCGATCGTCGTGTCGCATCAGATTTCGCCGACGCCGTCGTCGAGGCATCCGCTGCCGCCGTGCTCGGTGACCCCTTCGATGATGCGACAACGATGGGACCGCTCGCCAATGCCCCCACGGCAGCCAAGATGGATGAGCACATCGCTGACGCGCTCGAGCATGGAGCCCGCGTGCGCATAGGCGGGGGTCGCGCCGGTGGCTACCCGACCGACCTCTACTACGAGTTCACCGTGGTCGACGGGGTGGATCCTTCGATGCGCATCGCCCGCGAGGAGAGTTTCGGTCCGGTCGTGCCGATCGTGGCCTGTGACGACGATGAGGCGATTCTGCGGACCGCCAACGCCGACCCGCTAGGACTCCAGGCCGCGGTCTTCACTCGGTCACTGTCCCGGGCCTTCGCCTTCTCCGAGGGCCTGCGCTGCGGGAGCGTCGTCGTCAATGACACGACCGACTACTTCGAGAGCGCCCAGCCCTTCGGAGGAGCAGCGGGGACCCGCACCGGGTGGGGCCGCGTGGGCGGGCTGCAGCAGCTGAGGGACATGACGGACCAGCGCTGCACCATCATCAGCCTCGAGGAGGAGTAGAAAAATCGGTCAATTCGGTCCTGTTTCGACTTTGATCGGTCAATGACTTGTGCCTAGCCTCGATATGTGAAGCGAGGACTGATCACGGCAACGGCGGCGCTGGTGGCCGCCCTGCTCGTCCCCGGGCTGGCGTCAGCCCATGCATCCCCACCTGATCTGGCCTATGACCACTCGAGTTTCTTCACCGATGACGTCCTGCGCGGGTCGGGCTGGGCAGCATGCCCCCAGCCCGTGACCTGGAGCGTCGACATGGGTCGGCTGAGCCCTGCTGCCGCGAAGCGTGAGATGGCGCGCCTGCAGAAGGCTCTCGGGGTGTGGTCGCGGCACTCTGGTGTGCCGCTGGAATTCGTGGGCCGCCAGCCGCTCGTCTATGACAACGCCTCCTACATGTTGAGGGCGGCAGACAACTCGGCCCCGCGCACACGCCATATCTACATCGGCTTCTACAGCGGCAAGGAAGTGGCTGGACTCAGCGGCAACGTCGTGGGACTCGCTCGACCCACCTACGTACTCGCCCGCGAGGTCGTGTCGGGCATGGCCGTCTTCCGGCGCGGCTACGTCCAGCGTGAGCAGTCCGCAGAGCCCCGCCATCTGACCCACCTCTACCTGCACGAACTCGGGCACATCTTCGGGCTCGGCCACGCGACGTCACCTGCCAACGTGATGTACCCGACCCTCGGCACGATGACTGACCTCGGACCCGGCGACCGAGCTGGCGCACGGGAATACTCGCGGGAATGCACTAGCCAGCCTGAGTGACTCGCAGCCCTGGTAACTGATCGGTCACCCGACCTAGCGTGAGTTGGAGACGACTAGGGGAGGACAACGACATGGACAGGCTCACCGGTCGCACGGCCATCGTCACGGGAGCAGCGAGCGGCATCGGGCTGGCGACCGCGCAGCGGCTCGCGTCGGAGGGGGCCCACGTCGTGGTGACCGACATCAATGACGATGGAGGTAAGGCCGTCGCATCGGACCTGGAACACCAGGGCTACACGGCCACCTTCATGAATCATGACGTCGCCCACGCCGACGGCTGGCGGCGCGTGATCGAAGACACGGTGGCGGCCTACTCGGGGCTCGACATCCTCGTCAACAACGCAGGCATGGGCGACCTGCTGGACATCGATGAGGCGACGACCGAGGACTGGGATCGCACGATCGCCATTGATCAGACGAGCGTCTTCCTCGGCATGAAGCTCGCGTCGCCTTACCTCAAGGCCTCCGGCCACGGCAGCGTCGTCAACATCTCGTCGATCTTCGGCATCTCAGGTGGCTTCGGCACCTCGCCGGCCTATCACGCGGCCAAGGGGGCGGTGCGCACGCTCACGAAGAACGTTGCGTTGCTCTGGGCACAGCAAGGGGTGCGGGTCAACTCCGTGCACCCGGGGTTCATCGATACCCCCCTTCTCGCCACGGCCAAGGGCACGCCCTTCGAGAAGGTCATGATCGATCTCACGCCCATGGGTCGCTTGGGCAAGCCCGAGGAGGTCGCTGCTGCAGTGGCCTACCTCGCCAGCGACGACGCATCCTTCGTCACAGGGTGCGAGTTGGCCGTGGACGGCGGATACCTCGCCCGCTAGGCAGAGTCGTGCCCGCAGGCAGGCCAGTCACCGCCGTACTACGGTGCCCCCGTGGCTTCCCATCCCCTCGACCCCCTTGATGACGCCGAGTTGCGGCGCATCACGACGGGACTCCGCAGCGCCGGTGTCCTCCGCGAGGGCGTACTCGTCGTGACGGCCCAACTCGACGAGCCAGACAAGGCTGCGTTGGCGACATGGCGGATGGAAGATCGGCTGGAGCGGGTCGCTCGCGTGTCGCTATGGGACTCCTCAACGCGGACCCTGTCGCTAGCGCGCGTGACAGTCGACGGCGAGCTGCTGTCGGTGGTGCCGGAGCCAGGCGCGATCGCACCCGTGATCTCGACTCAGGCAGACGCCGCGATGGAAGCTGTCCGTGCCGACCCGCGCTTCCAGGCCGCTCTCGCCACACGCGGCATCCACGACATGACCGCGGTGCACCTCGAGACCTGGCCCTTCGGCTCCGCCGTGCCGGAAGGGGTAGATGCGAGTCGCCGGCTGGTGTGGACTCCGCTGTGGCATCGCCCGACGCCGGAGGCAAACGTCTACGCGCATCCGATCTCGGGAGTGCGCGCGATCGTCGACCTGGACACCGCCGAGGTGCTCGCCGTCGAGGACGAGGGCATCATCCCCATCCCGAGCACTCCGGGCCCCTACC
>JBIIDD010000212.1:0-3422 GCA_044238565.1 Candidatus Nanopelagicales bacterium | reverse complement strand
AGCGGTGCAGCAGGCGATCAACGGTCGCGTGGGAGCGGCAGCCCGCAATGCGTGGACGGCCGCCTGGGTCAACTTCACCCTCGGCACAGTCGTGCTGGGGGCGGCGTTGGGACTGGCCTGGTCCCTCACCGACTTCGATCCCGGCACGCTGCCCTCAGGACCCTGGTGGCTCTACGTTGGCGGGACCATCGGCGTGGTCTTCATCGCGGCAGCGGCCTGGGTGGTGCAGCGCCTCGGTGTCCTGCTCTTCGCGCTTCTCACGATCACGGGGCAGCTCACGGGTGCGCTCCTGCTCGACTGGCTAGCCCCGGCCGAGGGCGTCACCTTCCACGTCACCCTCGTCTTCGGGGTCCTGCTCGCCGCGGTGGCCGTTGCTGTGGGCGGGTTCTCCACCTGGGCCCCTCGGCTGCGCAGCGCGCGGGGTCACTAGGTTTCGGGGCATGACGGCAACGATTCTCGACGGCAAGGCCACGGCGGCCGCTGTGAAGGCCAATCTCGCGACGCGCGTCGCCACCCTGCGCCAACGCGGCATCTCGCCAGGGCTTGCGACGGTGCTCGTGGGTGACGATCCGGGAAGTCATGCCTATGTCGGCGGCAAGCACAAGGACTGCGCAGAGGTCGGCATCGCCTCCATTCGCGTGGACATGCCTGCTACCGCGACCCAGGACGAGGTCGAGGAGCAGGTGCGGCGGCTCAACGACGACCCTGCCGTGACGGGCTACATCGTCCAGCTCCCGCTGCCCAAGGGGCTCGATAGCAATCGTGTGCTCGAGATCATGGATCCGGCGAAGGACGCCGACGGCCTCCACCCGATGAATCTCGGGCGACTCGTGCTCGGCATCGAGGCGCCGCTCCCGTGCACGCCGCGTGGCATCGTTGAGTTGCTGCGTGCATACGACGTCCCGATCGCGGGCGCCGAAGTGTGCATCGTGGGCCGTGGCATCACCGTGGGCAGGCCACTCGGCCTGCTCCTGACGCGACGCCAGGAGAATGCGACCGTGACCCTCTGCCACACCGGCACGAAGGACATGGCCAAGCATGTCGCGTCGGCCGACATCGTCGTGGCGGCTGCGGGCGTGCCGCATGTGATCAACCCGGACATCGTGAAGCCGGGTGCGGCACTGGTCGACGTGGGCATCACGCGCACCGAGGCTGGCTTGGTGGGTGATATCGACCCGGCTTGCGCGGAGGTTGCCGGCTGGATCGCGCCCATGCCGGGGGGCACCGGCCCGATGACACGGGCGATGCTCCTCGCCAATGTCGTCGAGGCGGCCGAGCGGTCGTAGGGTGCTTGCGTGAGCGGCATGGCAGAGGTGCGTCACCTGCGTCCGCGTCGTCGGCGCTGGTGGTCGCAGTGGCCGCTCGCCCTGGTGCTTTGCGGAGTCGCTGTATCACTTGCCGTGGTCGCGCTCGATCGCTTCCGCCTGGGTTCCCTCATGCTGGCTGCCAGCCTTGTCCTCGCTTTCGCCCTGCGCCTGTTCCTGCCTGCGGACCGTGCCGGCATGCTCGCCGTGCGCTCCAAGCGCGTGGACCTGATCGTGCTCGGAGCGCTCGCTGCGGCTCTCGTTGTCTTCGCCCTGTGGGTGCCTCCCCCTGCGTGAGACTGTGCGAGCGCGAAGGACTAGCGTGGTCCACGTCTCAAGCTGAGGATCACCGAGGAGAAAACCGTGTCCCGCACCCCCGTCAACGTCGCCGTCACCGGGGCCGCCGGCCAGATCGGCTACGCGCTGCTCTTCCGCATCGCTTCCGGGCAACTGCTCGGCCCCGACGTCCCCGTGCGTCTGCGCATGCTCGAGATCACCCCTGCGCTCAAGGCCGCGGAGGGCACCGCGATGGAACTCGATGACTGTGCCTTCCCGCTTCTCGCGGGCATCGACATCACCGATGATCCACGTGCGGCGTTCGATGGCATCAATGTCGCGCTGCTCGTTGGTGCGCGCCCCCGCGGACCGGGCATGGAGCGACGTGACCTGCTGGAGGCCAACGGAGGCATCTTCAAGCCCCAGGGGGAGGCCCTCAACGCCGGTGCGGCCGAGGACGTGCGCATCCTCGTGGTCGGCAACCCGGCCAACACGAATGCCCTCATCGCCCAGGCGCACGCCCCCGACATCCCCCGTGAGCGCTTCACCGCGATGATGCGCCTCGATCACAACCGCGCCGTGACCCAGTTGGCTCAGCGAACTGGGTCAGCGGTCACCGACGTCCACAGGGTGATCGTGTGGGGCAATCACTCGGCATCGCAGTACCCCGACATTACGCACGCCACGGTCAAGGGGCAGCCTGCACCCGCAGCGGTGGGCGACCAGGCCTGGGTCTCCGATGTCTTCATCCCCACCGTCGCCAAGCGCGGCGCGGCCATCATCGAGGCGCGAGGCGCCTCCTCTGCCGCGTCCGCAGCCAATGCAGCCATCGACCACGTGCACGACTGGGTGCTCGGCACCCCCGAGGGGGACTGGGTCTCCGCCGGCGTGCCGTCGGACGGTTCCTACGGCATCCCCGAAGGCATCATCTCGGGATTCCCGTGCGTGTCTCGCAACGGCTCCTGGGAGATCGTCCAGGGCCTCGACATCGACGACTTCTCCCGGGCACGCATCGATGCGTCCATCGCCGAGCTCCAGGAGGAGCGCGACGCCGTATCTGCCCTCGGTCTCCTGTAGTCCCGCACCGCACACCACTCGTAGGAAAGAGCTTCATCGTGGCAAAGATCAAGGTGATCAATCCGGTCGTCGAGCTCGACGGGGATGAGATGACCCGCATCATCTGGCAGTTCATCAAGGACCAACTGATCCTTCCCTACCTCGATGTGGACCTGCGCTACTACGACCTCGGAATCGAGCATCGTGATGCCACCGATGACCAGGTCACCATCGACGCGGCTCATGCCATCCTCGAGTACGGCGTGGGTGTGAAGTGCGCGACGATCACGCCGGACGAGGCCCGCGTGGAGGAGTTCGGCCTCAAGAAGATGTGGAAGTCGCCCAACGGGACCATCCGCAACATCCTCGGCGGAGTCATCTTCCGCGAGCCGATCATCATGTCCAACATCCCCCGCCTCGTGCCGACGTGGACGAAGCCGATCATCGTGGGCCGCCATGCCTTCGGCGACCAGTACCGCGCCACCGACTTCAAGGTGCCCGGCCCGGGCACCCTCACGATGACGTTCACCCCGGCGGATGGCTCCGAGCCGATGGAATTCCAGATCTTCGACTTCCCCGATTCGGGCGTCGCTATGGGCATGTACAACCTCGATGAATCCATCCGCGACTTCGCCCGCGCGTCCTTCCGCTACGGCCTTGCGCGCCAGTACCCGGTCTACATGTCGACGAAGAACACCATCCTCAAGGCGTACGACGGCCGGTTCAAGGACATCTTCGCCGAGATCTTCGACGCTGAGTTCAAGGCGGAGTTCGAGGCCGCAGGGC
>JBIIDD010000211.1:0-3440 GCA_044238565.1 Candidatus Nanopelagicales bacterium | reverse complement strand
CCTCCGTGTCGCGGCCGAGGCGGCCGATGCCAACTCCGACCGCTTCGACCTCGCCAACGTCTTCTTCGCCGTGGTGCTCTTCATCGCCGGTCTCACGACCATCGTGCAGCGGCGTTCGATCCAGATCGGTTTCCTCGCCTTGAGCAGCGCCGGCATCATCGCGGGCCTCGCCATCCTTGTTACGACGCCGGGCGCCTTCGCCCTCGGATAACCGAGGAGCACCCGACCTTTGTGATCGGGTGCTCCTCGGCGACGTACGAACGGTGTCTAGCTGAGTGCCTTCGCCTTGAGCTTGTCGAACTCAGCCTGCGAGATGGCACCGGAGTTGAGCAGTTGCTGCGCCTGTGCGATCTGCTCGGCGGGGCTCGTGCCAGCTACCTGCTTGATGTAGGCGTCCTGCTCCTGCTGGGCCTCGACGACGGCTGTCTGCTGGCGCTGCGCCATCGACTTGCCGTAGACGATCACGTAGACGAGCAGGGAGATGAGTGGGATGAAGATCAGGAAGATGATCCAGAGGGCCTTCGCGAAGCCGCCCATCTGGT
Organism: Candidatus Nanopelagicales bacterium; assembly: GCA_044238565.1. Classification (GTDB taxonomy): domain Bacteria; phylum Actinomycetota; class Actinomycetes; order S36-B12; family S36-B12; genus Mxb001. The sequence continues at coordinate 2,898 of JBIIDD010000211.1, read as the reverse complement.
GATTCCGGAACAGGTCGATAACGACGCTGAAGAGAATCATGAAGTACATGATCATGAAGAAGATGAGGAGCAAGCTCCACAAGAATTCGCCGAACTCCACGGTTGACTCCGTTTCTCAGATATTGAGGACGGGCCCACTCTAGGGGTCTGCCCCAGCGGCGTAACCGCGCTGGCACGGAGTTAGCCCCCGGGCGCGGCGCTCCGTAGGCTGCGCCTCGTGCCTCCGGGAAGCCCAGCGTCGTCGGGTAGTCCCGCGTCGTCGGAGAGTCCAGCGCCCCCGGGAACCCCCGGACGACGTCTCGCGGCATACGCCGCGGTCGGATCCCTGGCGCGCGCGGCCAATGCCGGCCTACCGACGGCGATCATCCTCGGCGTCCTGGCCGCAGGCGGATCCGCGTCGGAGGGTTCCCTGATCCTGGCTGCCGTCACGGCGATCGCGGGCATCGTTGGCCCGCTCGTGGGGGCGATGATGGACCGGGCGATCCATCCGCGACGCGGCTATGCCCTGGCCATCCTCTGCCTCGCCGCCTGCTCTGCCGCACTCGCCGTCGGTGTCGGATCCGCGCCCCTCGGCGTGCTCATGCTGATCGCGGGCGTCGCGGGCCTCTTCCATCCGATGCTCACCGGCGCCTGGAGCGCGCAACTGCGTCGCGTCGTACCCGATATCGCACCAGCGCGCGCCTACGCCGTTGATACGGGCACCTACAACATCGGTGACATCGTCGGTCCCGCGATTGTCGGCATCGCCTACGTGTACGACGCCAACACTCCCGGTGCCGCGTCACTTGAGGTCGTGGTCATCCTCTATCTCCTAGCCGCACTCGTGCTGCCGCTCGTGCCGATTCCTTCCCGAGTCGCGTCCGAGATTCCGGATCAACCCGCACCACTGCTGCACGCCGTGCGCTCGCTCACGGTCTTCTGGCATTCGGTGTCACTGCGACGGTCCACGATCATCAGCACGCTCGCCTTTGTCGGTATCGCCGGCCTCGTGATCGGGGCCCCGCTCATGGGAGCGGATCTCGCGGGTGACCCGGGCATTGGTGCACTCCTGCTCGCTGTGGTGGCATGCGGTGCACTCCTGGGCTCCGTCGTCTTCGCGCGCCGGCCCGTGCGGCGGCAAGGCCCGGGCACCATGGTCGTCATCACGACGCTCGGGCTGGGCGTCGCCTTCGCTGCGCTCGCCCTCGCGCCGTCCATGCCCGTCGCCTTCGCCGTCGGCGCCTTCCTGGGATTCCTCGCGGCCCCGCAACTCACCGCGGTGCTGCAGGTGCGTGATCGCGAGGCGCCGACTCATGTGCGCTCACTCGTCTTCGTGGCGGCAACATCATTGAAGACGGGAGCCTTCGCGCTCGGATCGGTGCTCGCCGCGGGGCTGGTCGAATTCGGTTGGCGGCCGCTCCTCATCGGCAGCGCCGTGATCGAGATCCTCGCCGTGGCGGTCGGACTCCTCATAGCGGGACACCGTCGCCCGCCCTATCGTGGAGCCCTACCGTCCACGACTGTCGAGGGATGACATGACCGAGATCGACCGCGTTCGTCTCCAGTCCGCACTCGAGGAGGAGCGGGCCGCCTATGCAGCGCGCTCACCCCGATCACGGGCGCTCTACGAGCAGGCTGACCACCTCTTCGGCCGCGTCCCCATGACGTGGATGAACAAGTGGTCGGGCGGTTACCCCCTCTACCTGGCAACCGCCCACGGCAACCGCATCACCGATGTCGACGGCAATGAGTACGTCGACTTCGCCCTCGGCGATACCGGCGCGATGGCGGGGCACTCGCCCGAGCCGACCGTCGCGGCAGTGCATCAACGCATCGGTGTCGAAGGCGGCATCACGACGATGATGCCGAGTGCCGACGCCGAGTGGGTCGCGGCCGATCTCACGAGGCGCTTCGGCCTGCCGCTGTGGTCCTTCGCCCTCACGGCGACCGACGCCAACCGCTGGGCGCTGCGACTGGCGCGCATGGTGACCGGCCGACCCAAGGTGGCGGCCTTCTCCTTCTGCTACCACGGTGCCGTCGACGAGACCTTCGTGCAGATGGGTCCGGCGGGCGAAACGCTCATCAGGAGGGGCAATGTCGGTCCGGCAATGCCCATTGCCGAGACCACGCGGGCGATGGAGTTCAACGACCTCCCCTCCGTCGAGCGAGCGCTCGCCCACGGCGATGTCGCGGTGCTCATCACCGAACCCGCGCTCACCAACATCGGCATCGTGCTGCCCGAGCCCGGCTTCCTCGACGGAGTCGCGGAACTGTGCCGCAAGTACGGCACCCTCCTGCTCATCGACGAGACCCACACGATCTCGGCCGGTCCGGGTGGGTGCACTCGGGCCTGGGGTCTGGAGCCCGACATCCTCGTCATCGGCAAGAGCATCGGCGGCGGCATCCCCACCGGCACCTACGGCATCACCCAGCGGATCGCCGACATGGTCAAGGACCACCCCGATGCTGATCTCATCGATGTCGGCGGGGTTGGCGGCACGCTCGCGGGCAATGTGCTTTCCACCGCCGCCATGCGCGCGACGCTCGGCGAGGTGCTCACCGATGCGGCGTTCGATCACATGATCACCCTCGCCACTCGCTTCACCGACGGAGTCGTGGCGATCCTCGAGGAATACGACGTCCCGTGGTCGATCTCGCAGCTCGGAGCTCGTGCCGAGTATCGATTCACGCGTCCTGCGCCGCGCACGGGCACGGAGTCTGCACACGCCGAGGACGAGCACCTCGATGAGTACCTCCATCTCTTCATGGCCAATCGCGGCGTGCTCATGACTCCCTTCCACAACATGGCGCTCATGTGCCCGACCACCACCGCGGCCGACGTCGATCTGCACACGACGCTCTTCGCCGCGGCCGTGCGGCGACTGGTCGACTAGTGCTCCCCGCCTCCCTTGACCTGAC
>JBIIDD010000210.1:0-3458 GCA_044238565.1 Candidatus Nanopelagicales bacterium | reverse complement strand
GCCGAGGCAGGGGAGCACGTCTCCTCGCACGGGGTGAGTTTCGGGTCTATTGCTTGACCACCAGGAAGGTGCACTCGATGCTGAAGGCCGCTTCCCGGCGATGCACTAGGCACTCGCCGTTCGCTCCCATGTATTTGCCCGTCCCTCCGATGACGGCATACGCCAGGGGTCGGTCCGACGCTTGAAGGCCGCCGTCCGTTTCGAATTGCTCGGCACCCTGGATGAGGAAGGAATCAGCGCCGTCCCCGAACTGGTACTCGGCGATCACCATGCGTGTCTCGCTGGTCTCTGTCACACCGGTGGTGTGAGAAGTCGTATCGAACTGGCCGATGACCTGCCCCGATTCGTCAAGAAGATCGCCGTTACCGTTCACGTAGTCTCCGAGAGTCGAACCCTCCTCGCCCGTATCCATGATCTGGCGGTCATCGAAATTCGACTGGAAAGTCAGGGAGATCATCTCCGTCGACGCACCTCCTGAGCAGCCGACGAGAGCGATTGGGGCGGCCAGAGCGAGAGCGATCGAGGCAAGTGATGTCCTTTTCATGACCGACGACAATAGCCGACGGACATGCGATGGGACTTTCGGCGTGACGCATCGCATGTGTTGCTTCCTGGGCACCCCGTCCACCCATCAATCGACCTGAGCTCGATGGTCATCCCAGTTCACGTGCACGGCACTGCGCTGACGGACTGATCCCAGGCGTTGCTCGAGACTGCCCGGTCCTTGGTCGCGCGCTAGGGGCTGCTTCGCGCTAGCGAGGCAGTGCTGATGCGCGCCAGGCTCCAGGCCCGGGGGCCTGGGCTGGCCTGACCTGCCGTGACGGGCGAGCCCAGAGGCTGCGCGGGCGCCGTGCCGGATCTTCGAGTTGCGCGCGCAGGCTCGCCACGGCGGCCACCACGGCGGCGACCTCCGCGGGCGTGGCGCCGCCGCGGATCACGATCGGGTCGTCGCTCACAGGGGGATGTTCCCGTGCTTCTTGGGCGGCCGGCTCGCACGCTTGGTCCGCAGTGCACGGAGTGCGCGCACGATCATCGGCCGAGTTTCGTGCGGGAGGATGACTCGATCGATGTAGCCGCGCTCGGCCGCGACGTAGGGATTGGCGAGGGTGGACTCGTACTCCGCGATGAGGCGGGCGCGCTCCGCCTCGGGATCGGCCGCGTCGGCCAACTCCTTGCGATAGAGGATGTTGACGGCACCCTGCGCACCCATGACGGCGATCTGCGCCGTGGGCCACGCGAGGTTGATGTCGGCGCCGAGGTGCTTGGAGCCCATGACGTCGTAGGCGCCGCCGTAGGCCTTGCGGGTGATGACGGTGACGAGCGGGACTGTCGCCTCGGAGTAGGCGTAGATCAGTTTCGCGCCGCGGCGGATGATCCCCTCCCACTCCTGGCCGGTCCCGGGGAGGAAGCCGGGGACGTCGACGAAGGTGAGGACGGGGATGTTGAAGGCATCGCACGTGCGCACGAAGCGGGCGGCCTTCTCCGAGGCATCGATGTCGAGCGTGCCGGCGTACTGCATGGGCTGATTCGCTACGACGCCGACCGGGCGACCCTCCACTCGGCCGAAGCCGCAGATGATGTTGGGCGCGAAGAGCGGCTGGACCTCGAGGAACTCTCCGTCGTCGAGCACATGCTCCACCAGGTGATGCATGTCGTAGGGCTGGTTGGGGGAGTCAGGGATGAGCGTGTCGAGCTCGCGGTCGTGCTCCGTGACCGTGGTGAGATCCGCGTCTACGTCGTAGATCGGCGGCTCGTCGAGATTGTTGCTCGGCAAGTAGGACAGGAGTGCGCGCACGTAGTCGAAGGCATCGGACTCGTCGGTCGCCATGTAATGGGCGACGCCCGACTTGGAGTTGTGGGTGTGGGCTCCGCCGAGTTCCTCGAAGGGGACGTCCTCGCCCGTCACCGTCTTGATGACGTCAGGGCCGGTGATGAACATGTGAGAGGTCTTGTCGACCATGACGATGAAGTCGGTGATGGCGGGGGAGTAGACGGCACCGCCTGCGCACGGACCCATGATGAGAGAGATCTGCGGGATGACGCCGGAGGCCTGCACGTTGCGGTAGAAGATCTCACCGTAGAGGCCCAGTGAGGCCACACCCTCCTGGATGCGTGCGCCGCCCGAGTCGTTGATGCCGATCACGGGGCAGCCGGTCTTGAGGGCGAGGTCCATGACCTTGACGATCTTCTCGCCGAAGACCTCTCCGAGCGATCCGCCGAAAACCGTGAAGTCCTGCGCGAAGACGCACACGGGGCGACCGTCGATCGTGCCGTAGCCGGTGATGACGCCATCACCGTAGGGGCGCTCGGCTTCGAGGCCGAAGTTGTGCGAGCGGTGGCGCGCGAGCGCATCGAGCTGCTGGAACGAACCCTCGTCGAGCAGAGCCTCGATGCGCTCCATCGCCGTGAGCTTGCCCTTGGCGTGCTGCTTGTCGACGGCGGCCTGACGGCGACCGGCTGCCTCGGTGCGGCGCCGGAGCAACTCGTCTGCCTTGTCCGCGGCGGTCTGCGGGACGCCGGAGGTGGAAGAAGTCGTCACGCGGTTACCTTAGCCGGGTGAGCGCACACACCGGCAGGCCTGAGCGGGCGCCACTGGGCTCGCTGGAGTCACTCGCCCAGTCTCCCTGGGCGCCATGGCCCGTGCCCGTGGTCCTGGAGACCACCCCGTCGACCATGACCGAGGTCGAGCGCCTTGCCGCTGAGGCGGCACCCGAGGGCACCGCCGTGGTCGCGGAGGAGCAGACCGCGGGTCGGGGTCGCCGTGGCCGCACCTGGGATTCATCGGCTCGCGCGGGCCTGTGGTGGAGCCTGCTCCTGCGACCGCAGATTCCGGCCGATCGACTCGGATGGCTGCCTCTCGTCGTCGGCGTCGGTGTCGCCCGTGGCCTGCACACGGCCGCCGGAGTCCAGGTCGAGTTGAAGTGGCCCAACGACGTCTTGCTCGGCGGACGCAAGCTCGCGGGCATCCTGGCGGAGCGGCTCGCGGATGGCAGTGTCGTCGTGGGCGTCGGGATCAACGTCGACCAGGATGAGTCGGAGTTGCCCGAGGCCGGAACGTCGCTGCGCACCGCGGGGCATGTCCTGGATCGCACGGAAGCGCTCGTCCAGGTGCTGGTGTCCGTCGCGCAGTCCTACCGGGAGTGGGCATCGGGGGTCGATGTACGTGATGCCTACACCGCCCTGTCCGCCACACTTCATCACGACGTGCAGGCGCACGTGGGCGATCGAGTGATCGTGGGCCGGGCAAGTCGGCTAGGAGCCTCGGGCGAGCTCGTCCTTACGGACCCCGAGGGAGTCGAGCATCTGCTCTCGGCCGGGGATGTCACGCTCCTGCGACCTGAGCGCTGACTCGGCCCTCCCCTGGTCACGGGACATGACCACATCCGGCTGCGCATGGGCGCAGCCGCGTGACACGATGCGGACATGGCGTACCCGACGAAACTGCTGGGCGAGGGCGA
>JBIIDD010000209.1:0-3459 GCA_044238565.1 Candidatus Nanopelagicales bacterium | reverse complement strand
GGCTTCGTCGTCGCCCAGGATGGACTCGCCCAGCACATTGACGTTGAGACGGAAGCCGTCCGCGCGACGGCGCGCGAGATAGCGAGTGAGCGGTGCATCCTCTCCGGGGAGGATGACACCGGTGGTCTCCTGGTTGACACGCCAGTCGACTGCGCGCCCGGCAAGACGCGGTGCATAGGGCGCGACGACCCCGAGCATGCGGAGTCCGAGTCGGTCGATGGGGCTGAGCGATGCCGGTGCACCCTGAGCGACGAGGTCGCGTAGGCGCCGCGCCGCCCTGCGGCGATCGCGGATGCGCAGCACCTGATCGGTGAGGTCGAGGATGAGGTCGCGACCGTCGTCGTCGGCCAGGAGCTTGCCGAGGCGCTGTGCTGCGCGACGTTCCTTGCGGGTCGTGCCCGCCAGTGCCGCGGTGAGGAGTTCACGGGCGCGACGTTCTGCGGTCGGGGCAAGGCTTCGCTCGGGGGCGATCGTCATGGGAGAAGTTCACCGCTTCCCGAGCCCGAGGTCTTGTGCCACAGTGACCCCGTGAGTGTCGAATCGATACCAAGGACAGGAGAGTTGCGGACCTTCGTCGACCTCGTCGATGGACTGCCGCAGGTGATGGCTGCGGCCAAGGACACCGCGGGCCGCTATGTCTATGTCAATCGCGGTTTCGCCGAGCGCGTGGGGCGACGTGCTCGCGACATCGTGGGGCGCACGGTCGATGACTTCTTTGCTCCGGAGTTGGCTGAGTCCTATGCGGCGCAGGACGCAGACGTGCTGCGCTCGGGCAAGCCGCTGCAGGGGCACCTGGAGCTCATCGTGCGCGCGGATGGACGGCTGGGCTGGTATCTCACGTCCAAGACGCGGCTCGTCGCTGATGACGGCGCGGTTGTGGGAGTCGCTGTGATGTCCGTCGATCTGCAGTCGCAGATGGACAGCGCGCACTCGGGACTGGCGGCAGCTTTGGAAGCGGTGCGTGCTGACATCGCCCATCCCTGGCGGATCGGTGAGATCGCTGAGATCGCCGGACTTTCGACGACGCAATTGGAGAGGCTCAGTAGGCGCACGCTCGGGATGTCGCCCCGGGGCGTGCTGCAGCGCTTGCGCCTGGAGCACGCGGTAAGGCTGCTGTCGTCTACGTCGCTCACTGCCGGAGAAGTCGCCTCGGCCTGCGGCTTCTACGACCAGAGTTCCTTCACGCGGCAGTTCCGGGCTGTGCTGGGGCTCACCCCCGGTGCTTATCGCACCGCAGGACGCTGAACCGCAACGTGACCTAGCTCGGCACGTAGGGGCAGGTGAGGTTGCCCGGTGACTTCAGGCGCAGGAGGTACGCCGTGACCGCGCCGTTGACGCATCGTGAGGGGGTCCTGCCGTAGAGCACGTGGCCCACGCCTTCGTAGGTGATGAGCGACGCGCCACGGAAGTAGTTGGCCATCTGCCGGGCCCAGACCCAGGGGGTGGCGTCGTCCCCGAGCGCCTTGAGCAGGACTGGTGGATTGGCCAGGGTGATGGGGGAGCGCACGTGAGACACGGGATATTCGGCGGCCGGAAGCCCCGCGCACCAACCCAGCCAGAAGAGGGCGGCCTGACCTGCGCGCATGGTGCCGCTCTCGGCGCTGGTCTCCGCGATGGCTGCTGCCTGCGCGACGCTCGGGCGATCCCGGTAATCCCCGCAGTTGATGAACCTCCGCGCGTACGTGTAGCCCTGGTCGGGTTCATCGGCGCGTGGGGTCACGCTGCGCGCCGAGCCGAAGAGCGCCGCGTACGCCGAGTCGACCAGGTTCGCGGCTTTGGGGACCAGCGCCTGCGACCCCGCAGCGCGCATCATCTTCGCGAGGAAGGACTCGCGCGTGACGGTGCGCCCTTTGCTGTCGACATAGGTCCTCAAGTTCAGGGCGTCGATGACCTGATACATCCGAGCGGCGCGAACCGGGCCCATGATGGCGCCGAGCATGGCGAGCGCCGCCTCGAAGGTCGCCCCGCGACTCGTGGCGATGTCGGTGATGGAGGAGTTGGGCTGCACCGGGCCATCGAGGAGCAGCGCGCGAATCCGCGAGGGATAGAGCTGGGCGTAGAGCAGGCCGATGCGCGTGCCGTAGCTCATCCCCCAGTAGGTCCAGCGGGGCACGTTGAGGGCCTGGCGCAGGGCGTCAAGGTCGCGAACGACGAACTGCGTGCCGAGGTAGGGAGCAAGATCGAGGTTGGCCTCGTAGCACTGCTGATTGGCCGCCCGCTGCGCCGCGAGGAAAGTCTGCGTGACGCTGCTCCAGTCGATGGGGCCGGTCGCGGGAATCACCGGGAGCGCGTTGGGGTTCGTCGTGCATCCGGTGGGCACGGGCGTGCTGAGCCCGGTGCCACGGGGATCCCACAGCACGATGTCGAAGTGGCGCTTCACTGTGGCGGGCAGGGCCTTCATGACTACGCCGGAGGTGAGAATCGATGAAATGCCGGGACCGCCGGGGTTGAGCGTGAGGGTGCCGCGTCGTGCCCCCGTCGCGCGGTGCACGGCGACGGCGATCTGCGCCCGGTCGGAGTTGGCGGAGTCAAACCAGTCCATGGGCACACTCAGCGTCGAGCACGCCCAACCCTTCAGCGTGGGCAGCGCGCAAGGGCCAGGCGTGAGCGAGTACGCCGGCGTGGTGTTGGTAGTGGCACTTGCCAGCGCTGGCGAACCGGCAGACCCGGGTGCGAGGAGCGTGAGGCCGACCGCTGCGACTGCCGCGACTGATCCGATCCTGCGGAGGCGGCGCATCGACTCCCCTGATAGCGCGTTGGTGCCGGTGATGATTCGACCTGTCCAGCAGGTTAGCAACGCCCTTGACGACGGCGTCCTCGGCGGGCCGGCTCCCCACCACCGCCGAGGGGGTAGGGCCTGAGAGGGTCGTGGCCGTGAGTCTCGCCGCACTGGGTCGCATCGATGAGCTCGTCTACCAGCCACCGACGACACCTGCCGAGTGGTGCGCCCAGCGGCCGTGCGTCGAAATCGGCAACGTCGTCGTCACTGAACCGTGGAGCAGCGCGCTCGTCTTTGCCCTCGCGCTGCTCTGGCTGGGCGTGGGCGTCTACTTCCTCGTCTCGCGCAGGGGTCAGCGCTCGCGCACGTGGTTCGGCGTATCCCTGATCCTCGGCGGCCTCGCCGCGGGCTCAGCCGGCATCAGCTACCAGGCCTTCAGCTACGAGCTCAAGTGTGCGGGCCGCGACTTCTGCACGCTCACCAACGGATACGAGATCGCCTACAGCCTCATGCAGGTGGCGAGCATGAGCGCCATGGTTGTGGCGGTGGCCTATGCGCTCGCCTCCGAGCGAAGTCGTCGCGCCATCACGGTGTACGCCGTACTCAATCTCGTCGTCTACGTCGCGGTCACCCTTGCGGGCATCTTCATGCCGAGTGCCTTCCTGCTCTCCTTCGAGCTGCTCCTCCTGTTTGCCGTGCCCGCGCTGGTGATCGCGGCGGTGCTCGCCATCCGCCGCTGG
>JBIIDD010000208.1:0-3468 GCA_044238565.1 Candidatus Nanopelagicales bacterium | reverse complement strand
CGAGTGCGGACTGGGCGATGGCGCCGAAGAGGGCTGCTTCGAGCATGCGGGAAATCTACACCCCGCCGCCCTTGCCTCCGCTGCCGATCAGGTGGACGCGCATGCCGTTGGTCGTGCCGGGGATGCCTGGAGGGACGCCCGCGACGATGACGACCCGATCGCCGTAGGTGACTCGCCCGATGTCGAGGAGGGCCCGATCGACCTGCACCACCATGTCGTCGGTGTGCATCACCGAGGGGACCAGGAAGGTCTCGACACCCCACACCAGTGCGAGCTGACTGCGCACGCGGGGGTTAGGGGTGAAGGCGAGGATGGGCTCCGGCGCGCGCCAGCGCGCGATGAGGCGTGCGGACGACCCGGTTTCGGTGAAGGGAATGAGGCTGGCGGCGCTCACGGCACCCGCCACGTCGACCGCAGCCTTCGTGAGGGCGCGGGCCGTCGAGCCCGGCGTATCGGCGGGGAGGCGACTGAGTCGGTCGAGAGCGTTGTCCTCGACGTGGGCGATGATCCGCGCCATGGTGGAGACAGCCAGGGCGGGATGCTCGCCCACGCTGGTCTCACCCGACAGCATGAGGGCGTCGGCACCGTCGAGCACGGCATTGGCCACGTCACTCGCCTCGGCGCGCGTGGGCCGAGTCGCCGTGGCCATGGAGTCGAGCATCTGCGTGGCCACGATCACCGGCTTCGCGGCCACGCGGCACAGCTCGATGGCGCGCTTCTGGACCAGGGGCACCATCTCGAGCGGGAGTTCGACTCCGAGATCCCCTCGCGCGACCATGATCCCGTCGAATGCGGCGACGATCTCCACGAGGTTGTCCACCGCCTGCGGCTTCTCCACCTTGGCGAGCACGGGGACCCGCACGCCCTCCTCATCCATGACGCGATGGACGTCGGCGATATCGGCTGCCGAGCGCACGAAGGACAGCGCGATGAGGTCGCAGCCCGCGCGCAAGCCCCAGCGCAGGTCGTCGATGTCCTTCTCCGAGAGGGCGGGCACGCTGACGGCGACACCGGGGAGATTCAAGCCCTTGTTGTCGGAGACGCGACCGCCCTCGACGACGCGGGTGACAACGCGCGTGCCCTTCACCTCGGTCACTTCGAGCGCCACGCGGCCGTCATCGATGAGGATCGCGTCTCCGGCCACTACATCGCCGGGCAGGCCGGAGTAGGTCGTCGACACCATGTCGCGATCGCCGGGCACGTCATCGGTGGTGACGGTGAAGGTGTCACCCGCCGACAGGAGCACCGGGCCCGAGGCGAAGCGACCGAGCCGGATCTTGGGGCCCTGGAGGTCGACGAGGATGCCGATGGCCCGCCCCGACGTATCGCTCGCCTGGCGCACGCGGTCGTAGACCGCGCTGTGATCGGCGTACGTGCCATGGCTGAGGTTGAGGCGGGCGACATCCATGCCTGCCTCGACGAGGCCCAGGATCTGCTCGTACGAACTCGTCGCCGGCCCCAGGGTGGCAACGATCTTCGCGCGGCGCATGGCCCTCCTCCGGGGGGATGTAAGCGGGTACAGCCAGGGCTACACCGTAAGGGGTCGGGCCGAGGCGGGAATCGGCGAGGGCAGGTTGCTCGTGCCCGTGAGGTAGCGATCCACCGACGCCGCGGCAGCGCGGCCCTCGGCGATGGCCCACACGATGAGCGACTGGCCGCGACCTGCATCCCCCGCGATGAAGACGCCGTCGAGGCTCGACGCGTAGTCATCCGAGCGTGCGATCGCCCCGCGCTCGGTCACCTCGAGTCCGAGATCGTCGACCAGCCCGCCGGTCTCCGGTCCGAGGAATCCCATGGCGAGGAAGATCAGGTCGGCGGGGACGACGCGAGCACTTCCCTCGACCGGAGTGGGTGCGCCCTGGCTCCAGTCCACGTCGACCAGTCGCATGCCCGTGACTCGCCCGTCGGTGCCGATGAACTCCTCCGTCGACACTGCGAAGACCCGCTCGCCGCCCTCCTCGTGGGCGCTCGACACGCGATAGGTCATGGGGTACGTCGGCCACGGCTGACCGGATGGCCGCTGATCGGGAGGCGTGGGCATGATCTCCAACTGCGTCACCGACGCGGCGCCCTGGCGATGGGCGGTGCCGAGGCAGTCCGCACCCGTGTCACCTCCGCCGATGATGATGACGTGCTTGCCCGCCGCGTCGATCGGTGCCGAGTCGATGTCACCCTCCTGCACGCGATTGGCGCCCGGGAGGTACTCCATCGCCTGATGGACCCCGGTGAGGTCGCGCCCGGGGACGGCGAGATCGCGCCAGCGCGTCGCGCCGACCGCGACGACGATCGCGTCGTAGCGCTTGCGCAGGTCGGCGACGCTGATGTCGACCCCGACCTCGACGCCAGGGCGGAACTTCACACCCTCCTGCACCATCTGCCTGAGCCGCCGGTCGAGGTGGGCCTTCTCCATCTTGAATTCCGGGATGCCATAGCGCAGGAGGCCCCCGATGCGGTCGGCACGCTCGTAGACGACGACGGTGTGACCGACTCGAGCAAGTTGCTGGGCTGCAGCCAGGCCCGCGGGGCCCGACCCGACGACAGCCACGGCCTTGCCCGTGGACATGTCGGCAGGCTGCGGCTGGACCCAGCCGGAGTCCCAGGCGCGGTCGATGATCGACACTTCGACCTGCTTGATGGTGACCGGATCGGCATTGATGCCGAGCACGCACGAGGTCTCACACGGCGCCGGACAGAGACGACCGGTGAACTCCGGGAAGTTGTTGGTCGCATGCAAACGCTCGGACGCGGCACGCCAGTCATCGCGCCAGACCAGGTCATTCCACTCGGGGATGAGATTGCCGAGCGGGCAGCCGTTGTGGCAGAAGGGGATGCCGCAGTCCATGCAGCGACCCGCCTGCCCACGCAGTCGCTCGTCAGAAAAGGTCTCGTAGACCTCCCGCCAGTCCATGAGGCGCAGGTCCACCGGGCGACGCTCGGGCGTCTCGCGGGGGGTGGTGAGGAATCCACGGGGATCAGCCACGAGCGGCCTCCATGACGACGACGGCCGGGTCCAGGCCTTCGAGGACAGCCCTGCGCTGAGCCTCGAGCGCGCGGCGGTAGTCGCGCGGCATGATCAGGGTGAAGCGGTCCCAGGCCTCCTCCTCCAGGAGTCGGAGAGCCAGTGGCGAGTCGGTCTCGTCGACATGACGTGCCAGCAGCGAGCGCACGATCTCGATGTCATCGGCGCCGAGTGGTTCGAGGTCGACCATCTCGGGGTTGACGCGATCCACGGCGAGGTCCAGGACATACGCCGAGCCCCCGGACATGCCCGCCGCGATGTTGCGCCCCGTGCGCCCGAGGATGAGCACGCGACCGCCGGTCATGTACTCGCACGCATGGTCGCCCACACCTTCAACGACGAGCGTGGCACCGGAGTTGCGCACGGCGAAACGCTCGCCCACGACACCGCGCAGGAAGATCTCTCCCGACGTGGCGCCGTAGCCGATGACGTTGCCCGCGATGATGTTG
>JBIIDD010000207.1:0-3474 GCA_044238565.1 Candidatus Nanopelagicales bacterium | reverse complement strand
CCATGGCCGGACGTGCCACGCCCTCCGCCTCATGCTCCTCGTGCTTGAAGGTCGCCCCGGCCACGATGCCCTCGCCCATGCCGTAGAGCAGCGGCAGGGCTCCCGCCACGACGCGGCCCGTGGTGTTGATGGACTTCAGGCCGGGCTCGATGGCCTCGGCGTCCTGCTTGATCTGCCACACCAGGTCGGCAGACTCCTCGAGATCCGCGGCGATCGCCTTGAGTTGCGAGCCCACGATGAAGAGATAGATCGCGAGGACGGCGATGAGCGCGACAATGGCGATGACCGACCACAGGGCGAGGGCGCTCATGAGCGGACCTTGTCGAGGACGCGGCCGAGGAAGAGGTGATGCTCGAGTCCCTCGGCGAGCACGAGCTCCACGCCGCCTGCCGTCGTGGTGATGAGCGCCGTGTCGGCGGTGTTGGCCTTGGCCGCGATGAGGGTCGCCTTGATCGCAGCGACCCGCTTGCGGATCCTGGCGACCAGGATCACCAGGATGGTGAGCAGGGCGGCCACAGCCACCACGACGACGAAGCCGAGGATGTTGGCCATAGTCCAGAGTTGTTCGACCTGGGGATCCACGTCAGCCTCCCAGCCGGGTCCGGCCGCGCTTGAGGCCATCGATGATGGCCAGCGCGGATGCGATGGTCTCGTTGAGCCCCGAGAGGCCCGCCGTGTTGATCTCAGCCTGCTTGAGGCCGCCAAGGATGCTTCCCGCCTGATTGCCGATGCGGTAGGCGAGGATGAGGATCGGCACCACGAGGGCGACGACGACGAGCACGACCACGAGGCCGATCACGTAGCCGATCAGCCAGCCTTCATGTCCGGTGAAGTCCACGCTGCTCTCCCTAAATCGAATCCGCGAAGGCCCTGACGGGCGCGAGGCTGGCATTGACCGACCCGACAACCGGCACGACGGTGGATGTCTGGTTGACGATGACCTGCACCCCTCCGTCGAGGGTGGCCAGAGTCTTGGACACCGCGCGCAAGTGGAAGATCACACGCAGGAGGCCGATTGCAGCGGCGGCGATGATGAGCGTCGCAAGCACGAGGGTGACGATCGCTTCGATAGGCATCCGACTCTCCTAACCCAGCAGCTTCGATACAGGACCGGCGTAGCGCACCGCGCCGTTGGCCACTTCCTCGATGACCACATCGGTCTCAGCGAGGAGCTCTGGCGTGTTGTGCAGTTCGCCGATCAGGGCGACTCCCCCGGCGAGTGTGTCGTCCGCCGCTCCGCGCACGCTCTCCGTCGCAGCAAGCAGGCGGTTGAGCAGTGCCACGAGCACGGGCACGACGACGATGAGAAGGAGCAGGTTGCCGATCATCCACAGGCTCATCACAGACCTCCTCAGCGGCTCGGGGCCGGCTTGTAGGGCAGGAAGAAGCGGCCCCAGACGCGCTTGACCGCGCGCATGAACGCCGTAAAGCCGATCGCGATGCCGCTGGCCGCCTTGGGTCCGCCCACGGCGTAGGGATCGCGCCCCTCAGCGAGGGCCTGCATGCGCACCTTCATGGACCCGGCGGTCTGGTCGATGAGGACGCCCGTGACGTCCTGCACGAGTCCGCGGCCGTACTGGGCCGCGGCGCCGGAGATCTGCAGGTCCATGGCGATGTTGACGCGGGTGGATGCACCACCCATCGGCTGGAGTCCCACGTTGAGGATGGTCGCGGCGTTGCCGCGCCCCTTCTTGTCGGCGCCGACGCCGTCGAGGACGAGGGTCTTCTTCGCGTTGTCCCGATCGGTGATCTTGAGCTCACCGGTGAACTCGAGCTTGACCGGGCCTGCCGAGATGACGACATCGCCCTGGTAGTGGTCGTCACCGATTTTGTTGGTGAGGTCAGCACCTGGAACGCATGCCGCCACGAGCGGGACGTCGTCGAAGAACTCCCACACCTTGTCGACCGGCTGGTCGACATCGAAGGACTGCGTGATCTGCACGTCAGTCTCCCTTCACCGGGGGCGCGCCCGAGACATCGCGCCCGGTCTGGAGCGCCTCGTAGACGCGATTGGGCATGAGCGGCATATCGACGTTGCGGACACCCGTGTGCTCGATGGCGTTCATGACGGCGTTGACGAACGCCGCAGGACCGCCCACCGTGGCGCACTCGCCGATGCCCTTGGCGCCGATGGGGTGGTGCGGGCACGGCGTGACCACTTCGTGGAGCTCGTAGCCCGGGGTCTCCCAGGAAGTGGGAAGGAGGTAATCCATGAAGTTGGATCCGATGCAGTTGCCCTCTTCGTCGAAGGTGATGTACTGCATGCTCGCCATGGCGTAGGCCTCGGTGAGGCCGCCCATGATCTGACCCTCGACGATCATCGGGTTGATGCGCACCCCGCAGTCGTCGACAGCGACGAACTTCAGGACATCCCACACACCCGTCTCAGGGTCGACCTCCACCTTGCAGACGTAGGCGGCGAAGGGCCACGTGAGGTTGGGTGGGTCGTAGTAGGCGTTGTTCTCGAGACCGGGCTCGAGCCCGTCCGGCACATTGCTGTATGCCGCGAGGGCGCAGTCCTGGATCGTCACGCCGCGGTCCTGGTTGCCGCGGACGTAGAAGCGCCCGAGCTCCCACTCGATGTCCTCCTCGGACACCTCCAGCAGGTGAGCGGCGATCTTGCGCGCCTTGGCGCGGATCTTGCGCGACACCATCGCGACAGCGGCACCCGCCACGGGAGTGGAGCGCGAAGCGTAGGTGCCCATGCCGAAGGGCGCGGTGTCGGTGTCACCCTCTTCGACGGTGATGTCCTCGGCGGGAATACCGAGCTCGTGGGCGACGATCTGGGCCCACGTCGTCTCATGACCCTGGCCCTGGGTCTTGGCGCCGGTGCGCAGGATGGCCTTGCCCGTCATGTGCACGCGCAACTCGGCCGAGTCGAACATCTTGATGCCGATGATGTCGTACTCGCGGCTGTTGCCCGCGCCGAGCGGCTCCGTCATCGTCGAGATGCCGATGCCAAGGAGCTTGCCGCGCTTGCGTGCCTCCTCCTGCTCCTCCTTGAAGTTGGCATAGCCAATGGCATCGAGTGCGATGTCTAGGCACTTGCCGTACTGACCGGAGTCGGTGAGGAAGCCAAATGCGGTGCGGTAGGGGAACTGGTCGTCCTTGACGAGGTTGATGCGTCGGAACTCACCCTGGTCCATGCCGAGGTCATTGGCCGCGGCATGCATCATGCGCTCCTGGAAGAACATCGCCTCGGTGACGCGGAAGGAGCACCGGTAAGCGACGCCACCGGGCGCCTTGTTGGTGTACCAGCCTTCGCTGGTCAGGTGGGCTGCCGGCACGTCGTAGGCGGCGAAGGTCGAGTGCATCAGGCCGATCTTGAACTTCGTCGGTTGCGCATCGGCGTAGAAGGCGCCGTGATCGGAGATCGTGTGCATGCGCATGCCCAGGATCTTGCCGTCTTTGCGCAACGCCAGCTGGCCCTGAAGGTAGACATCGCGCCCGAAGCCGGTGGAGATGAGGTTGCTC
>JBIIDD010000206.1:0-3478 GCA_044238565.1 Candidatus Nanopelagicales bacterium | reverse complement strand
TGGCGTGGTCGTCCCGGAGCGTCGTGCCGCCGGTGTCACGGGGTCGGCGTGGAAAGCCAGTGCCGGGACCCTCGCGCATGTGCCGGTGGCTCGCGCGACCAACCTCACGCGCGCGCTCACCGCCTATCGCAAGGCCGGGTGCACAGTGGTCGGCCTCGCGGCCGACGGGGACATGGAGCTCACGTCGCTCCCGCGCGATATCGCTGACGCTCCTCTGGTCCTCGTGATCGGGGGAGAGGGTCGTGGGATGAGCCGCCTCGTCGGCGAGACGTGCGATCACACCGTGTCGATCCCCATGGCCGCCTCGACCGAGTCGCTCAATGCTGCGGTCGCCGCGGGCGTCGCGCTCTATGCCGTCGCGTCGCTCCGCTCCTCCTCCTGAGAATTCGAGCGCTTGGGCAGAAGCGTCTGCGCGATGAGCGGGAAGATGAGCACCGACAGTGCACCTGCTCCGACGAGCGCTGCGGCCACTGACGGTCGCATGATGCCTGCGCTGAGTTCTACTGACGTCACCGCGACGATGATGGGCAGTGCGGTGGCGACGTAGAGCGAGTACCCGGCGCGTTCTTTTGCCTTCGGTATCGCGCGGCGATACAGGAAGAACTGGGGTACGCCGCGCACGAGGAGGAGTAGGGCGAGGAAGATGAGCAGCAGACTGGGATTCTCGATGATGGAGCTGATATCCAGCCTGGCCCCCGAAACGATGAAGAAGATCGGAATGAAGAGCCCGAACGCAATCCCCTCGACCTTCGTCTGGAGCACGCCCTGCTCGTTGGCGGGGGCCAACTGCTTGATGATGATGCCGGCGACAAAGGCCCCCAGGACCACGTCGAGCCCGAAGCCTTCCGCGACGGCGAGCAGCGCGACGAGAAGCAGCGCTGTCAGGCGCACGGCCGTCTGCGCGCTCGTCTCCTGGCCGCGCTCGATGACGTTGAGTACCTTGTCGGTCCGCAACCACTGGGGGATCGTTGCGAAGAGCAGTGCGATCACGCCGAAGAGCACGACGGACAGGATGGCCATGCCGAAGGACTTGGTCGTGAGCAGGAGCGAGATGGCTAGCACGGGGCCGAATTCGCCGATGGCACCGGCACCCATGAAGTAGGTGCCGAAGGGAGTCTTGAGCATTCCTTTGTCGCGCAGGATGGGGAGCAGCGTCCCCAGTGCCGTGCTGGTGAGACAGATGGCGACACCGAGGAAGTCGTCGATGATGTCGAGTCTCTCGAGGATCCCGGCCGCAACGAGAGCGAGAACAGCACTGACCAGCCACCCGGTGAGCGCGAGCTTGCCCGAGCGCCCCTGAATCGCGTGCTTCTCCAGCTCTAGGCCGGCGGCGAAGAAGAGGAAGGCCAGGCCGAGCTCGGCCAGCAGGTCGATGGCCTCGTCAAGTTGGATCCAGCCGAGCACCTCCGGACCGAAGAGGACGCCGAAGCCGAGCATGAGCACGACTTCGGCGACGGGGAGGCGAAGCAGGCCGACGAGCAGCGGTGTCGCTGCAGCAATCGCGGCGATGACGAGGAGCGAGTACAACTCGGTCGTCAGGTCGCTGCTCGACGCGGTCGCCATCACGGCCACGAGATCCATGGACACTCCTTTCGCGCACGAGCCTAGTGGCCGCTGAGCGACCAGGGCGGCATCTATCCTCGGCCCGTGGCATCTCGATCCCCCTGGGCGATCCTCTTCGTCCTGGCAGCGGCCCTCGCCCTCATCTCCCTCGACAACACGATCGTCAATGTCGCGCTGCCCACCCTCCAGGAAGAGCTGGGCGCGAGCACGGCTGAGCTCCAGTGGGTGGTCGACGCCTATTCGGTGCTCTTCGCCGGCACGCTCTTGCTCGCCGGCAGCCTCGGTGACCGATTCGGTCGTCGGCGGGCACTCGTCATCGGTTTGATCGTCTTCGGTGCGGGCTCACTTGCCGCGGGCTTCGCGACGACGGCCGATGCCCTCATCGTGTGCCGGGCGATCATGGGCATCGGCGGGGCCTTCATCATGCCGTCGACGCTGTCGATCCTCGTGCAGGTCTTCACCGATCCGCGGGCGCGGGCGCAGGCGATCGGCATCTGGGCGGCGGTGGCCGGGGCTGCGGTGGCCATCGGCCCGATCCTCGGCGGATTCCTGCTCGAGGTGACGTCCTGGCATGCGATCTTCTGGGTGAACCCGCCCCTGGTGGTGCTCGCTGTGGTGGCCACGCTTCTGCTCGTGCCGGAGTCGCTGGACCCGAGCAAGCCTCGACTGGACCCGCTCGGTGCGGTGCTCTCCACCGTCGGCATCGTCGCCTTTGTCGTGACCGTCATCGAGGTGCCGGATCAGGGGATCTCGACCGTCACGATCCTGTCGACCGTCACGGCGATCGTGTTCCTCGTGGCCTTCGTCTGGTGGGAGCGGCGAGCGCCGCGTCCGCTCCTGCCCATGGAGCTCTTCGCCAACCGGCTCTTCACCGTCGCGATCATCACGGTGGCCATCGTCTATGGCGCGCTCATGGGAGTGATGTTCTTCCTGCCGCAGTTCCTGCAGCTCGTCCAGGGAGACTCACCGCTTCAGTCCGGTGTAGCCATGCTTCCCGCTGCGGGAGGCCTCTTCCTGGCTTCGCTCTTCAGCCCGCGCTGGGCTGAGCGGTGGGGCACCCGGCGGATCGTCGTACTCGGCCTCGTGCTTGTCGTCGTGGGCCTGTCGCTCGCGGCCTACCTGACAGCCGGCTCTGCCTACCTGCACGTCGGCGGAAGTCTCGGGCTCATGGGTCTCGGACTCGGCATGGTGCTGCCGCAGGCGACCAATGCCGTCCTTGCCTCGGTGCCGCGCGAGCGCGCGGGCATGGGCTCGGCGGTCAACGACGGTGTCGGCGAACTCGGCGGCTCGCTCGGCGTCGCGATCCTCGGGTCGCTGCTCTCGCTCGGCTACCGCAATGAGATCGAGGCGCAGATCCAGGCCGCCGGCGATGCGATTAACACCATCCCGGCGGGTGTGGTGGAGGCGGTGCGCGAGTCCCTCGCTGCAGGATCGCTCGCTGTCGCGAGACTCCCCTCCGACGTCGCTACGCCGATCCGCGAGGCAGCAGGCAATGCCTTCGTCTCAGGCATGACGACCGCACTGATGGTTGCAGCCGGGATCGTCGCTGCCGGCGCCTTCCTTGCGTGGCGCATGTTCCCCGCGCGCGTGGAGAAGGTGGAGGAGTAGCCGGGGTAGCCTGCGCCCATGCCGACCAGAGTTTCGCGGACGCTTGTGGCCCTCGCGATCACCGCCACCGCGATCGCTGGGACCCTTCAGGCTGCAGTGCCATCCGCCGCACAGGCGGGTGCGGCGCGTGAGGCCATCACCTGGGTCGACTGTCCGGACCGCATGCCCGAGGGGGTCGTCTGCGGACTCCTCGACGTGCCCATCGACTGGGCGATCCCCGACGACCCGCGCCGCGCCTCGATCGCCTTCGCGGTGCATCGAGCCACGGGAAAGCGCATCGGCACCTACACCTTCAATCCGGGGGGTC
>JBIIDD010000205.1:0-3484 GCA_044238565.1 Candidatus Nanopelagicales bacterium | reverse complement strand
TTTCGGGCGGTGTGGACTCCACAGCGCTCTACCCGCCGAAGCGATTCTTCGGCGCCGCTCGCAAT
This sequence comes from Candidatus Nanopelagicales bacterium, assembly GCA_044238565.1. Taxonomy (GTDB): domain Bacteria; phylum Actinomycetota; class Actinomycetes; order S36-B12; family S36-B12; genus Mxb001. Next base: position 3,419 of record JBIIDD010000205.1, on the reverse strand, counting down.
ATCGAGAACGGCGGTTCGCTCACGATCCTCGCGACTGCGCTGGTCGAGACCGGCTCACGCATGGACGAGGTGATCTTCGAGGAGTTCAAGGGCACCGGCAACATGGAGCTCAAGCTCGATCGCAAGCTCGCTGACAAGCGCATCTTCCCCAGCGTCGACGTCGACGCCTCGGGCACGCGCAAGGAGGAGCTCCTCATGGCTCCCGACGAGCTCAAGATCGTCTGGAAGCTCCGTCGCGTCCTCCACGCCCTCGATCAACAGCAGGCCATCGAGCTCCTGCTCACCAAGTTGCGCGAGACCAAGAGCAATGTGGAGTTCCTCATGCAGATCCAGAAGACAACGCCGTCGGTCACGGGGTCGGAGTCTGACGACGCCTAGCCCCTTCTGGATACGCCCGCGCGATGGCGTACCCTTCCTCTGTCCGGTTCACCGCCACTGCGGACCCGGACCCGAACATAGGAGTCAATATGAAGTCGGGCATCCACCCCGAGTACGTCGAGACCCAGGTCACCTGCACCTGCGGATCGACGTTCACCACGCGCAGCACCGCGAAGAACGGTGTCATTCACGCCGATGTCTGCTCGCAGTGCCACCCGTTCTACACCGGTCGCCAGAAGATCCTCGACTCCGGCGGTCGCGTCGCGAAGTTCGAGAAGCGCTTCGGCGGCAAGGACAAGGCCTCCGCATCCGAGTGACGCGACTTCGACCGAAGTCCGTCCCCGCTCTTCGCCGATAGGTAGGTCCCGTGTTCGACGCCTGCGTCGAGTTGACCGCCGAGTACTCGTCGATCGAGGAGCGCCTGGCCGATCCGGCGGTGCATGCCGACCCTGCCGAGGCGCGTCGCCTTGCCCGCCGCCATGCCGAGCTGCGCCCCATCATCGAGGCGTATCGCGCGTGGACCGCACTGGACGATGACATCGCGGCAGCGCTCGAGCTTGCCGATGTCGACCCGGCATTCGCCGAGGAGGCTGCCGTCCTCGAGGGGCGACGCCAGGAGGTCGGGGAGCGACTGCGCGAGTTGCTCATCCCGCGCGATCCGCTCGACGGCAAGGACGTCATCCTCGAGATCAAGGCGGGGGAGGGCGGCGAGGAGTCCGCGCTCTTCGCGGGCGACCTGCTGCGCATGTACCTGCGCTACGCGGACCAGCGTGGGTGGAGCGCTGATGTGCTCGAGGCGGAGGAGTCTGACCTCGGTGGCTACCGCGATGTCGCCGTAGCCGTGAAGGCACGGGGGGTGCCTGAGCCCGGCGAGGCGCCGTACGCCCGCCTGAAGTTCGAAGGCGGGGTGCATCGGGTGCAGCGCGTGCCTGTGACCGAGTCGCAGGGACGCATTCACACCTCTGCTGCCGGCGTCCTCGTGCTCCCCGAGGCGGAGGAGGTCGATGTCACGATCGACCCCAATGACCTGCGCATCGACGTCTTCCGCTCGTCGGGCCCTGGTGGCCAGAGCGTCAACACGACCGACTCCGCCGTGCGCATCACGCATCTTCCGACCGGCACGGTCGTGTCGTGCCAGAACGAGAAGAGCCAGTTGCAGAATCGCGAGCAGGCGCTGCGCATCCTGCGTGCCCGTCTGCTGGCCATCGCCCAGGAGCAGGCACAGCAGGAGGCTTCCGACTCCCGTCGCGCCCAAGTGCGCACGGTCGATCGCAGTGAGCGCATTCGCACCTACAACTTCCCCGAGAACCGCGTGAGCGATCACCGCTCTGGCTACAAGGCCCACAACCTCGACCAGGTGCTCAGTGGCGACCTCGATGCCGTCATCCAGTCGTGCATCGACTCCTTCGCCGACGCGGCTCTGGCGGAGGGCACGTGAATCACTCTGGACAGGGTCCGTCTCCCCGTGTGGTGGAGGGATGGGTCTCGCTGCGCGATGCGATCGCCGATGGGCAGCGTCGTCTGGCCGCTGCGGGCGTGCCTTCGCCAGACACCGACGCCATGCTCCTTGCCGCCTATGTCAAGGGCGTGCCACGCGGGCGCCTCCTGCTGCATGACCGCATGGACTCCGCCGAGCGCACCTCCTATGAGCGCCTGCTGACCAAGCGCATGGCGCGGATCCCGCTCCAGCACCTCATCGGCACAGCTCCCTTCCGCAATCTTGAGCTCGCTGTCGGTCCCGGGGTGTTCATCCCGCGCCCTGAGACCGAGCTGGTGGCGCAGGCCGGTATCGATGCGCTGCGCGCGTTGCCCGCGGGCGAACGCCGTGCCGTGGATCTGTGCACGGGATCCGGTGCCGTGGCCTTTGCGCTCGCTACCGAGGCCGCGCCCGCGCATGTCACGGCCGTCGAGGTCGACGATGCGGCCTTCGCCTGGACCCGGCGCAACGCCGATGCGCTCCTCGAGGAGGTGACGGCAGCCGGCAGTCGAGTCGACATCGTGCAGGCCGATGCTCGCACGTGCGCGGCCGACGGTGGACCGCTCGCAAACCTGCGAGCGAGTGTCGCGGTCGTCACGATGAATCCTCCCTATGTGCCCAGCGGGGCGAGCGTGCGCGATCCGGAGGTGCGCGACCACGATCCGGCGCTCGCCCTCTACGGCGGTGCCGATGGCCTCGAGGTGATCCGCGGTGCGCTCGATACGGCAGCGCTTCTCCTCCAGCCGGGCGGCCTCCTCGTCATCGAGCATTCCGACGAGCAGGGAGATGAGGCCGAGGAGGGCGTGCCCGCGCTCCTCGCGACCGACGGCCGGTGGCGTGATGTCGCCGACCACCGCGACCTCGCCCGCAAGCCGCGCTTCACGACGGCGACGCGCGCCATGGATGCGGTGTGAGCCTCGTCATCGAGGTGGGCGACCGCCCGGGGCCGAGTCGCGACCGAGGCGTCTCGGCTGCGGCTGCGGCCATCAGGCGCGGCGAGCTCGTCGTTCTTCCGACAGAGTCCGTCTACGGCCTCGCGGCCGATCCGTTCTCTCCCAAGGCCATGCGCGCTCTGCGCGAGGCTAAGGGTCGCGGTGACGACCTGCCGGTCGGCGTCCTGGTCGGAGCGGTGCGCACCGTCGACGGCCTGGCCAGCGGCATCACCGCTGATGGGCGTGCACTCATCGAAGCCTTCTGGCCCGGTCCGCTCACCCTCGTCGTGCGCGAGCAGCCGACCCTGGCGTGGGACAACCCGGACGGTCATGTGTCGCTGCGCATGCCCCTGCATCCCGTCGCTCTCGCCGTGCTCGCGGCGACCGGGCCGCTCGCGGTCACATCGGCGCAACGCGCCGGCAGCGCTCCACCGCGGACCTGCGCTGATGCGCAGGAGCAGCTCGGAGATGGCATCTCCCTTTACCTGGACGCGGGCGAGGCGGTGGCCGAGGCGCCCAGCAGCATCGTCGACCTCACCGCGGAACCGCCCGTGCTCCTGCGCGAAGGCGCCTTCTCCCTCCAGGCCCTGCGTGAGGTGTGTCCTGACCTCGTAGGAGCCGACACGGCCTAG
>JBIIDD010000204.1:0-3485 GCA_044238565.1 Candidatus Nanopelagicales bacterium | reverse complement strand
CCACCGACGCTGATGCCCGGGCGCTGTGCGCGATGCACCATGATCGCGGCGTTCCAGCGGATGAACTCACGGATGCGGCGCTCGAGTGCCTCGTCGCCGGGGAACCACGGCTCCATCTCCGGCGGGATCGTGTTGATGTAGTCGGTGGAGCGCAGGCTCGGGACGCCAAGGTTGCGCTCAGCGGCGCGACGGAGCAGCGCGAGCATGAGATAGCGGGCACGGTAGGAGCCGGCTCCGTCGATGACCTGGTCGAGGGAGCCCGTCCACTCGGAGGTCTCCTCCGGGTCCACGTCGACGTACTGCGTGGGCAGGCCACCCGCGAGGAGGGGCTGCTGGCGGAGCGGGTCGAAGCCGGTTGACATGTCCTGCCCTTCGCCGGGGTGCCCAGGGTCGCCGGGCAACGGTCGGTGGGGACCATCCTCGCGCACGAGCGTGGAGGGCGAGGGCGCGCCCCGGTTACGCGCTAGTAGGGGTCCAAAGGGGCCGGGCCATGACATCGACCCCACGAATAAGCCCGAGTTGGTTGCGCTGGGGCCCGTGGTCCGCTGGACTACGCCTGTGGTTCGACTGGTCAGGAGGCGACCGTGAGCGGCGAGACAGCGTCGCTCCTCGGCTCCTTGGGCATCGCGCCCGGTGCCGTCGTCTGGGAGATCGGTGCCGACGACGACTCCGACGGCGAGCTGCGCGGGGCGCTGGCCTCAGCCGAGGGCGTCGAGCTCGTCGACGAGGACTACGACGATGTCGTCGACGTCGTGCTCATCTGGTGGCGCGAGGATGACGGTGATCTTGTCGATGCGCTCGTCGACGCGATCGGGCCGCTCGCCGATCACGGCGTTGTCTGGCTCCTCACGCCCAAGCCCGGCCGGGACGGCCATGTCGAGGCCGAGGACATCTCCGATGCTGCTCCCACCGCGGGCTTGCAACAGACATCCACGGTGAGTGCTGGTCGCGACTGGCAGGGCACTCGGCTGGTCGCACCCCGCGTGGGACGCCGCTGACGTTCGCGGGCCCTTCTCCGGTCAAAAAGTGCCACCGGGTGACACTTCGCGACCACAGAAGACTCTTCCACGACAGCGGTCCCGGGCTCAGCGGCCGCGCAGCTTTCGCCTATCTCTTCGGCTCAGCCGCCGCGCAGTTTGCGCCACGCCGATCCCAGCGCGTCTCCTACCGCGCGTGTGGCAGCGGCGGACGCTTCATACGCCTGCAGTGCCGTGCGCAGTCCGTCGGTGCCGGGAAGCCCCGGTGAGTGCGCGAGCACCTGCGCCACCGCGAGCAGGCCCTGTAGGTCCTGGGCGCGGAACTCGCCGCGCGCGTAGGCGGCGGGAGCGGAGGCTCGACCCGAGGCGATGTCCAGCAGCAGGCCCGCATCGCACGTGAGGCTGGGACCCTGGGCATCCGTCACCGGCATCGTGCGCCAGTCACCCCCGCACACGCCCGTGCCGATGCTCAGCTGCGGAGTGAGAGCGGTGAAGGACAGCGCTGCCTGCTGCTGCGAGCCCACGGCTCCCACAGTGTCGATGAGAGCTGCGAGGCCTCGCCCGAGCAGCTCGGGCGTCGCGTGCGCCCCGGCGGGCTCGAGGTCGCGCGTCGCGACGGCGCACTGGTACGCCGTGGCCGCGACCAGGGTCCCGAGGGGCACGACACCCAGCGGCCCCGCGACGGGGAGAAGTGCCTCGCGCGCGACATCGGGCGACGCCGCCCAGTCGGCGACGTCCTGGCGCGCGCGGTGCAGGGAGTCCATGAGTGCGTCCCGGGCGTCGTCAGCGTGCGCTGCGATCACGCGGGCCTCGATGTCATCGAGCGGCTCGGCTGTAAGGGTGCCGTCGAGGGCGTCTCGCCGAATCGTCGACAGGGGACGCCCCTCGGTCCAGGAGCCGAGGACGACGAGCGTGCGGGCGGCAGTGCGTCCGGCCTTGCGCGAGGCCGCCGCGGGATCGACATCCGCGACGGCCGCGAGGAGGTCATCCCAGGCGCCGACGGTTGCTTCGAGCATGCCGGCGAGATCTGAGCTCACTCGACCGCGCTCGCCCGGCGAGGGCTGCAGCACCTCGGGCGGTAGCGTCACGGTGACATCCTGCCGCGAGTCAGCCCAGGGAGCGAGGTCCGAGGTGGTCCTGCAGGTCGGCGACACCGCCCCAGACTTCACGCTGCCCAATCAGCACGGTCAGCCGACGTCGCTTTCGGCGCAGGTGGGCCCCGTGCTCCTCGTCTTCTTCCCCGCGGCCTTCACCCCGGTGTGCCATGACGAATTGCGCGCCCTGCGCGATGTCGCCGCCGATACGCAGGCGCACGTGTGGGGGCTGTCGTGCGACTCGATGTTCGTCCTGCGCGCCCTCGACGACGCCGACGGCCTCGGCTTCCCGCTCCTCAGTGACTTCTGGCCGCACGGCGAGGTGGCACGCGCGTACGGCGCACTCGACGAGGCCAGGGGCACGGCGCGTCGCGTAAGCGTGCTCGTCGACCCGCAGGGCCGGGTGGCGGCCCTCTGGCAGTCCAGCCCGGATCGGCCCCGCGATCCCGCGGAGTACCTGCGGGCCCTGGCGGACCTGGCTCGGGGTTGACGGGCTTGCCACCTCCGTCGCCCCCGCCCGCCCGGTGACGGTGCATCGGAGCGTGGCTCCAAGATGCGGACTTCCGCGATGGGGTGTGCACTTGGGTCGGATGCGGTCGGCTGGGGCCCGAGACCCTGCCGACCGCATCCTTGTGGCAAGGAGCCCTTGCGCTTCCTGCGTGGAGCCCTCGGGGTGAGCCTTGCGGCTGACGAGGAGTCCCTGGTGGGCCCGGCCGGCCTCGAACCGACGACCCCTTCCTTGTAAGGGAAGTGCTCTACCAACTGAGCTACAGGCCCGGGCCACGAGGCTAGCGGCGATAGCCTCGCGTCATGACCTCGGCCTCGTCCCTCGCGCAGGTGCTCGGTGCCCTCGAGAGGCGCTATCCACTAGCGACGGCCGAGCCCTGGGATGCCGTAGGCCTCGTCTGCGGCGATCCCGACGCCGCCGTACGTCGCATCCTCTGGGCGGTCGATCCCGTCGAGAGCGTGGTCGATGAGGCCATCGCGAGCGATGTCGACCTCATCGTCACCCATCACCCGCTCTACCTCACCGGGGTCCACTCCGTGGCTGCGACGACGGCCAAGGGGAGATTGATCCACCGCCTCATCCGCGCCGACATCGCGCTCTATTGCGCGCACACCAATGCCGACGTGGCCGATCCGGGTGTCTCCGATGCCCTCGCCGCTGCGCTCGGGCTGTCGGGCGTTCGCGCACTGGACGGCACGGATCTGGGGCGCATAGGTGAGCTCACCGGGACGCCGACCCTCGCAGACTTCGCCGCCATCGTCGCGAATTCCCTACCGGAGACCCGCCACGGGGTACGCGTCGCCGGGGACCCTGCGCAGGAAGTGCACCGCGTCGCGGTCTGCGGCGGCTCGGGTGACTCGCTGCTCGCCGCGGCGAGCGCCCAGGGCGCCGATGTCCTGGTGACCG
>JBIIDD010000203.1:0-3492 GCA_044238565.1 Candidatus Nanopelagicales bacterium | reverse complement strand
GCAGCCACGCTCACGATGCGCATCTGGCGAACCTATCGGAATGGCGCCCGGTCGATCGGGCGAGTCCGGGCGCGGGACACTGCTGTCATGACGGAGTCGCTCAATGTGCTCGGCGGCCCACTCGAGGAGTGCGGCCGCGATCCACTCACCGGTTTCTATCGCGATGGATGCTGCGCCACGGGCCCGGACGACCTGGGCTCCCACACCGTGTGCGCGGTGGTGACCGCGGAGTTCCTCGAGCACCAGCTCAGGAGCGGTAACGACCTCGTGACGCCGATGCCGGAGTACCGATTCCCCGGCCTCAAGCCCGGCGACCGCTGGTGCGTCTGCGCCTCGCGTTGGCTGCAGGCCTATCGCGACGGCGCCGCAGCGCCGGTGGTGCTCTCCTCCACGAACACCGCGGCATTGCGAATAGTCCCCATCGAGGCGCTGCGCGAGCACGCAGTCGATGTGCCCGAGAGCCCAGGTGACCTCCTTGCGTGATCGGCGTACCCTCAGCCCATGACGGCGACCGATGAGCGCACCGATCTCGACACGGCGCTAGCCCAGGCGCGCGAGCACTACATCGCCCAGCGACCCGTCGGCGCATCCCTGCACGCCGAAGCGAGCCAGGTCATGCCGGGCGGCAACACCCGCACGGTGCTCTACCACCCGCCCTTCCCGATGCGGATCGCACGCGGTCAGGCACAGCGCGTGATCGATGTCGATGGACGTGAGTACGTCGACATGCTGGGGGAGTACACGGCCGGGCTCTACGGCCATAGTCAGCAGCCGATCATCGATGCGGTGCGCGCCGCGCTCGATGACGGCATCAGCCTCGCGGGGCACAACGTCTATGAAGCGCGTCTCGCACGCGAGATCGTCGACCGATTCCCGGCCCTCGAGCTCGTGCGCTTCACCAACTCGGGCACCGAGGCGAATCTCATGGCGATCTCACTTGCCCGCGTGGTGACGGGGCGCTCCGGCATCGCGGTCGTGCGGGGTGGCTACCACGGTGGCCTCCTCTACTTCGGCGGTGGCGGGTCTCCGGTCAATGCGCCGTACGACGCCATCGTGCTCGACTACAACGATGTCGATGGCGCCCGCGCGGCCATCCGCGAGCACGCCGCGCGACTCGCCGCAGTCGTCGTGGAGCCAGTCCTCGGCTCCGGCGGAGTCATCCCGGCGACGCGTGAGTTCCTCCAGGCATTGCGCGAGGAGAGCACGGCCCAGGGCGCGCTCCTGATCTTCGACGAGGTGATGACGTCGCGACTGTCGCCGGGGGGTGCCGCTCCGATCTACGGCGTGACACCCGACCTCCTCACCCTCGGCAAGTACCTCGGCGGGGGACTGTCCTTCGGCGCCTTCGGCGGGCGCGCGGACCACATGTCACGCTTCGATCCGTCACAGCCTGGCGCACTCCCGCACGCCGGCACATTCAACAACAACGTCCTGTCGATGGCGGCCGGACTCGCGGGCCTCACCCAGGTGCTCGACGACGCACGACTCGATGCACTCAACGCGCGCGGCGATCGGCTCCGAGCTGAACTGCAGCGCGTCATGGCACCACACGGCTGGACCGCGACGGGCATGGGCTCGATGGTGGGCTTCCATCCCGTGCCCGGGCCCGTCCACTCGCCCGCGGATCTCGCCGGTGCCGATGACCGCCGACGTGAGTTGCTCTTCCTCGATCTGCTCGAGCGGGGCTTCTACGTCGCCCCGCGCGGATTCATCGCGCTGAGTATCGAGGTGACCGACGACGACGTGGATGCCTTCGTTGGCGCTGTCGCCGAGGTCCTTGGCTAGGGCAGCGACCAGTCGATCGGGTCGTCGCCGAGTTCCTCCAGCAGTTCATTGGCTCGGCTGAAGGGTCGAGAGCCAAAGAATCCGCGGTCCGCCGACATCGGGCTCGGATGCGCGCTGGCGATGGAGGGAGTGTCCTCCAGCATCGGCTGCAGGGATTGGGCATCGCGACCCCACAGGATCGCGACCAGGGGGGCGTCGGGCCGCTGGACGAGCCCACGGATCGCGCACTCGGTGAAGTCCTCCCAGCCCCTGCCTCGGTGGCTGCCGGGGTTGCCCGCCTGCACGGTGAGCACGCGGTTGAGCAGCATGACTCCGCGCGAGGTCCACGGCGTCAGGTCACCACTCGAGGGGCGATCGACCCCGAGGTCATCGACGAGTTCGCGATAGATGTTCTGCAGGCTGCGCGGCAGGGGGCGCACATCGGGAGCGACCGCGAAGGACAGGCCGATCGGATGGCCCGGGGTCGGGTAGGGGTCCTGGCCCACGATGAGCACTCGGACATCGTCGATGGGGGTGGAGAAGGCGCGCAGGATGGCGTCACCCGCGGGCAGCCAGGGGCGACCTGCGGCACCCTCTGCCCGCAGGAAGTCGCCCAGTGACGTGAGCGTCTCGCGCTGGGATTCGAGGACGGGAATCCATGAGGGGTGGACCAGTTCCTCGAGCGACCGTGTCACCCCGCGACCGTATCGTCCTGGGGGATACCCTGCGGGCAATGTCCTCGGCGCCGCTGCATCGCAACCCTGCGTGGTTCGGCTCCGTCATGGCCACGTCAGCCTTGTCGGTCGCCTTCCTGCAGCAGTCGGAATACGTCGGCGGTGCAACGTTCGTGGCTCTCGCGGATGGGCTCCTGGTCCTGGCGACACTGCTCGCGCTCGGGCTGACGCCGCTCTACGCCGTCCGCGCGCGGAACCGGAAGGCGCTGGCCGCGGAGATCGCCGACCCCGCGCAGGGCGCGATGCTCGCGACTTTCCCCGCGGGCATCCTCGTGTATGCCTCGGCATGGGGCACGGTCGGCGCAGGATGGCTCGGCTCCGGCATCGCGTTGACCGTGTGCGCGGTGCTCCTGGTCATCGGAGCAGGGCTGGGCATCGCCTTGAGCATCGCGTGGGCGTCGCTGCAGTCCGGCGTGCAGCTCGACCTGGTGGACGTCAACGGCGCGTGGCTCATCCCGGTGGTCATGAACCTCATCGCACCGCTGTCGATCGCGTCGCTGATCGAGGCGTACCCGAGTCAGGCCACCTGGTTGCTCCTGGTTGGACTGGCGTTCTACGGCGTCGGCACTCTCCTCTTCCTCCCGATGTTCGCGCTGCTCGTCGCTCGGCTGGCACTGCGCCCGCCGGTGCCCAACACCATGCAGCCCACGCTATGGATCCCACTTGCACCCGCGGGACTCATCGGCCTGGCCCTCCTGCGCCTGATGCAGGCCGGTGCCGAGGTCGGCATCCTGTCGGAGGAGGCCATCTCACTCGGCGTCGTCGTATCGGCGATGGGCATCGGGCTGGGCCTGTGGTGGACGCTCTACGCGGCAGGTCGCCTGATCCGAGTGCGCCGCGCGGGCGGCCTTCCCTTCCTGCCGGGGTGGTGGGGGTTCGTCTTCCCCGTGGCCGCACTGTCCCTCTCCTTCGGAGCCCTTGCTGACCAGCTCGGCAATGCCCCGGTGGACGCGGCCTCGTTCGCCGTGTTCGTGTGCCTTGTCGTCGCCTGGGT
>JBIIDD010000008.1:0-12365 GCA_044238565.1 Candidatus Nanopelagicales bacterium | reverse complement strand
TCGTTCGACTCCCTCTACGTCAACGTCAACGGCGAGAGTGGCTGGTTCGACCGATCACTGCATGCCTACGGCCGGGAGGGCGAGCCCTGCGATCGGTGTGGACGGCCGATCGTTCGAGAGCACTTCATGAATCGCTCGTCGTACCGGTGCCCGTCCTGCCAGCGCCGCCCGCGCAGCGTGGTGTGACGGCGCAGCGAGGTTTGACGGCACTGTCCCGGCCCTGCCACCCTGATTCCTGGAAGCAGGGCGCGCGCGTCCGCGCGGATCAGGGGATCCGAGGGATCAGGGGATCCGAGGGATCAGGAGGGTTGACATGGCCAAGGCCATCTACGGTCACACCGGGGTCGACGCCCGTCTTGCCGCAGAGGTTGCTCGCCTGCGCGCACGGGTGAGGGACCTCGAGGCCGAGGTGGACCGCCTCCAGGCAGCCGCCGACCTCGTGGCCAGGTCCTCCGCAGACTGGGACGCCGGGGACTGGCCTGCTCAGGACTGGGCGGTCCCCGCCGACCTCCTCGTGCCCGATCCTCGCTGACCTGTCGCCGCAGGTAGGGTCGGCGCGTGCATCTGAAGAGCCTCACGCTCAAGGGCTTCAAGTCGTTCGCCTCGGCGACGACTCTGGCCTTCGAGCCCGGGGTCACGTGCGTGGTGGGGCCCAACGGCTCGGGCAAGTCCAACATCGTGGATGCCATCGCCTGGGTCATGGGCGAGCAGGGGGCCAAGTCGCTGCGTGGCGGCGCCATGTCGGACGTCATCTTCGCGGGCACGAGTGGTCGGGCACCCCTCGGCCGCGCCGAGGTGGCCCTCACGATCGACAACACCGATGGAGCCCTGCCCATCGAATACACCGAGGTCACGATCTCACGCACGCTGTTCCGCAACGGCGGCTCCGAGTATGCGATCAACGGCACACCGTGCCGTCTGCTGGATATCCAGGAGCTCCTCTCGGATTCCGGCATCGGTCGCGAGATGCATGTCATCGTCGGCCAGGGCCAACTCGACGCGATCCTGCACGCCACCCCTGAGGACCGCCGCGGATTCATCGAAGAGGCGGCCGGAGTCCTCAAGCACCGCAAGCGCAAGGAAAAGGCCCTCCGCAAGCTCGACGCGATGCAGGGCAATCTCACTCGGCTCACGGATCTCACGACGGAGTTGCGCCGCCAGCTCAAGCCCCTCGGCCGCCAAGCGGAGGTCGCGCGCCGCGCTTCGGTGATCCAGGCAGAGGCGCGTGACGCGCGCCTGCGCCTCATGGCAGACGATCTTGCGCAGTTCCGCCTGACACTCGCCGCCGAGGTGGCGGACGAGTCCGCCCTACGCGAGCGTCGGCTCGAGGTCGAGGGTCAGATCGCCGCTCTCACCGCGCAGGAAGCCCTGCTCGATTCCGAGTCTCAGATGGCAGCGCCGCTCCTGGCCGCAGCCCAGCAGTCATGGTTCGGGCTGTCTGCCCTGCGTGAGCGCTTCCTCGGCACGGCGTCACTCGCCGCAGAGCGGCTGCGCCTCATCGGTCCCGAGATGGAGGACGAGGCTGCGAGTGGTCGCGATCCCGAGGCACTCGAGGCCGAGGCTGCCGGCTTGCGCGAGGAGGAGTTCGCGCTCGGTCGACAGGTGGAGGCGGATCGCGCCGCACTGGCAGCGGCGACGTCCGCGCGATCCGATGCCGAGAGGGCCGTGGCCGAGGAAGAGCGCCGGGTCGCTCAGGGCATCCGCTCGCAGGCTGATCGGCGCGAAGGGCTTGCCCGCCTCGCCGGGCGTGTCGCCGCCGCTCGGTCCCGCCGCGAGGCGCGAGCCGCTGAGATCGAGCGCGTGGCGACCCAGCGTGAGGATGCCCGCACGCGCGCAGCCACGGCGCAGCGCGAGTTCGCTGCGCTGGAGGCCCAGGTCGCCGGGCTCGACGCAGGTGAACTCGGGCTGGATACGCAGTACGAGGAGACGCAGTCGCGCCTGGCGGATGCAGATTCGCTCGTGGAGTCCCTGCGACATCAGGAGCGCGAGAACGAGCGCGAGCGGGCCGCACTGGCGGCCCGGCTCGAGGCACTGCGTATCGCGCTCGCGCGCGGCGATGGACCCGGTGCGCTTCTCCAGGCGGGGGAGTCGGTGGGCGTCATCGGCACGGTGGCGTCGCTTCTCACCGTCGAAGCCGGTTACGAGCGTGGGGTGGCTGCGGCCCTGGGCCCGCTCTCCGACGCGGTGGTCGTGCGCGACGCACGCTCCGCGATCGACGGCATCATGCTCCTCCATCGCGACACCGCGGGCCGCGCGAGCGTCGTCGTACTCGGTCAGGCGGGAGCACCGGCGCCCGAGGTCGTTGCGGCACCGTCGGGCCTGCGCTGGATCACCGATGTCGTCTCGGGCACCCCCGAACTCCTCTCCGCGCTTCGATCGAGGCTTGCCGGCATCGTCATCGTCGACGACCTCGCCGATGCCTCGCGCGCAGCCGATGCCGGGCTCACCGCGGCGACGCGCGAGGGCGATGTCATCGGTCCTCACGTCGCCTTCGGCGGCTCGGGGGAGGCTCCCTCCCTCATCGAGCTGCAGTCCGCCGTCGATGAGGCGGCCACGTCTCTCGAGTCCGTCCAGCACGCCCTGGAGCGCACGCGCTTCGAGCTCGCCGCAGCGCTGGATGCTCAGCGCGAGGCGGCGGAGACCGCAGAGGGCGCCCTCTCCCGCCTGCACGAGTCGGATGCCCGGCTCGCCGCGGTGGCTGAGCAACTCGGCCTGCTGGGTCAGGCAGCGCGAGCCGCGACCGCCGAGGCCGATCGCCTGGCCATGGCAGAGCAAGCCGCGCTCGAGGCGCTGGCATCCGACGAGGCCACCCTGGCCGAACTCGAGGAGCGTCTTGCGACGGCCGAGGCCGAAGGCGGCGGCGAGGATGTCGTGGATGGTCGCCCTGAGTTGTCGCGTGGGGCCGAGGAGGCCCGAGCCCACGAGGTCGAGGCTCGACTGTCGGTGCGCACAGGCGAGGAGCGTCTCGCCTCGCTCACCGCACGCGCCGAGGGCCTTGAGCGCGCTGCCGCCCATGAGCGCGCGTCACGACGTCGCGCGATCGAGCGGCGTGAGCAGCGGGCGCGCGAGGCCGAGGTCGCACAGGCGGTCGCCAAGGGAGTCGTCGTAGCGCTGCGCTACCTCGACGCCTCGCTCGCACGCGCCGATGCTGAGCGCCGAGAGCGCGAAGAGCAGCACGCCACGCGTGACGCCACGCTCCAGCAGGTCAGGCAGTCCCTGCGTGAGCTCGGCGGGGAGATGGAGCGCCTCACAGACTCGGTGCACCGAGACGAGGTAGCGCGGGCCGAGCAGCGTCTGCGCATCGAGCAGGTCGAGGGCCGCGTCATCGAGGAATTCGGCATCGAGCCTGACGCCCTCGTCGCGGAATACGGACCCGACCAGATGGTGCCGCCGACCCCGGCAGCGCCCGGCGACGAGGTGGATCCCGAAGCACCGGCCCCGGAGCCCTATCCCTACGACCGTGCGCAGCAGGAGCGGCGACTCAAGGCTGCCGAGCGCGGCCTGGCTTTGCTCGGCAAGGTCAATCCCCTCGCACTGGAGGAGTTCACTGCGCTCGAGGAGCGACTGCGCTTCCTCACCGAGCAGGTGGACGACCTGAAGCGCTCGCGCACGGACCTCCTCGCCATCATCAAGGAGGTCGACGAGCGCGTCGAAGCGGTCTTCACCGAGGCGTATCACGACACGGCGCGCGAGTTCGAGCGCGTGTTCGCCCGTCTCTTCCCCGGTGGCGATGGCCGGCTCGTCCTCACGGACCCCTCCGACATGCTCCTCACGGGAGTCGATGTCGAGGCGCGCCCTCCGGGCAAGAAGGTCAAGAGACTCTCGCTGCTCTCGGGTGGCGAGCGCTCGCTCACGGCGGTCGCCTTCCTCATTGCCCTCTTCAAGGCGCGGCCCAGTCCCTTCTACGTGCTCGACGAGGTCGAGGCCGCCCTCGACGATGTCAACCTGGGCCGGCTCATCGATGCCATCGATGAGTTGCGCACGGCCTCGCAGCTGATCGTCGTGACCCACCAGAAGCGCACCATGGAGATCGCGGACGCGCTCTATGGCGTGTCCATGCGCGGCGACGGCGTCACCCAGGTGGTCGGTCAGCGCCTGCGCGATCGCGATCCCGTGTCCGCCTGACGGGCACGTCCCTACCGCACCGGACTCCCTGAGAGGATCAGGCCGTGGATTCCCTTGGCCTCGTGATCGCCGTTGCCGTTGCCCTGCTCGTGATCGTGGGTGTCGTCGTCGCGCTGGTGCGCCGCCGACCTGCCCCGCCTGCGCCGCCGCGACCCGGCATCGACTACGCGCCCGGGGTCGGCGATGACGACACCGTGCCCCGCGACACCGCACGTCGCCCCATCGAAGAGGCCGTGCCCGCCGATGCTTTGGGTGCGATCACGACTCGGGACATCGATGGCATCGAGGCGGATCTCGAGGAGATCGACCTCGACGAACTGAGCATCGCCGAGCTGGGGATCGAGCAGCCCGAACCTGCCGCCGGGCGCCTCACTCGGCTTCGCCGCCGGCTCGCGCGCTCGCAGTCGGCGCTCGGACGAGGGCTTCTCGCGCTCATGTCCCGCGAAACAGTGGACGCCGCCACCTGGGACGAGGTCGAGGAGACACTGCTCACGGCTGACCTGGGTGTCGCCGCCTCCACCGACCTCATGGAGCGCCTACGCGCACGCGTGCTCGCCGAGAGCCCCTCCTCGCCGGAGCAGGTGCGTGCGCTGCTGCGCGAGGAGCTCATCGCGCTCGTCGACCCCACGATGGACCGCGAGCTGCGCACCACGCGCGAGGCTGGGGGACCGGCCGTGATCCTGGTCGTCGGTGTCAACGGCACGGGAAAGACCACGACCACGGGCAAGCTCGGACGCCTGCTCGTGGCAGAGGGGCGCACGGTCGTGCTCGGTGCCGCCGACACCTTCCGTGCGGCGGCGGCCGACCAGCTGCAGACCTGGGGCGACCGCGTGGGTGCCGCCGTCGTGCGCGGGCCCGAGGGCGGTGACCCTGCTGCCGTGGCCTTCGATGCGGTGCGCATCGGTGCTGAGGCTGATGTCGACGCCGTCGTCATCGACACGGCGGGTCGCCTGCACACCAAGGTCGGACTCATGGATGAGTTGGGCAAGGTCAAGCGCGTCATCGAGAAGCAGGGCCCCGTGGATGAGGTGCTCCTGGTGCTCGATGCGACGACGGGTCAAAACGGACTGACGCAGGCCAAGGTCTTCTCCGAGGTCGTCGATGTCACCGGAATCGTGCTTACGAAGCTCGACGGCACGGCAAAGGGCGGCATCGTGGTCGCCGTGCAGCGTGAGCTCGGTGTGCCCGTCAAGCTCGTCGGCCTGGGCGAGGGACCGGATGACCTGGCGCCCTTCGACCCGGTGGAGTTCGTGGACGCCCTGCTCGAGGAGTAGGCCCCCATTCACATGCCCGAAACATCCGGGCTCGGGACGTCACTCGACCGTAACCGGGGAGCGCATCCGGGGTAACCGTCGTGGGATTTGCTCGCGCGCAGTCGAACCACTCAGGGACGCGACGCGAGGAGTGTGATGCATGGAATCCGCGCTCAATACCGGTGATACCGCCTGGATGCTCATGGCAGCAGCGATGGTGCTGCTCATGATCCCCGGCTTGGCCTTCTTCTACGGCGGTATGGTCCGGGTCAAGTCAGTGCTCAACATGATGATGATGATCATGGGAGCGCTCTTCATCGTGGGCATCCTGTGGATGCTCTTCGGTTACTCCATGGCATTCGGGGCGTCGTATGGCCAGGCTGGCCTGCTCGGCAACGTCACGGAGTACTTCGGCCTCGAGGGGCTCATGGCGGATGATCCCGAGGCGAGCGTGCCCGCGATGATCTTCGTCGCCTTCCAGGCGATGTTCGCCTGTCTTACCGTGGGCTTGATCGCGGGTGCCATCGCCGATCGCACGAAGTTCGATGCATGGCTCGTCTTCGCCGCCATCTGGGCCACGCTCGTCTACTTCCCCGTGGCCCACTGGGTCTTCAACCTCGACCCCGAGAACGGCGGATGGATCGCCAAGCTGGGCGTCATCGACTTCGCCGGAGGCACGGCGGTCCACATCAACGCCGGCATCGCCGCCCTCGCACTCGCCGTCCTGCTCGGGGCCCGTCTCGGCTGGCCCCGCACGCCGATGAAGCCCCACAACCTCACCCTGGTGATGATCGGTGCGGCGCTGCTGTGGTTCGGATGGTTCGGATTCAATGCGGGCTCGCAGGTCGCGGCCGACAACACCTCGGCCGTCGTCTTCCTCAACACCTTCGTCGCCACGTGCGCCGCGGGTATCGGCTGGCTGGTCACGGAGAGGATCCGCGACGGGCATGCGACATCTCTCGGTGCGGCGTCCGGAATCGTGGCGGGCCTCGTGGCCATCACCCCGGCCTGTAGCGCGGTGAGCCCGCTGGGCGCATCGATCATCGGACTCATCGCAGGCGTGCTCTGCGCCCTCGCGGTGGGCCTGAAGTACAAGCTCAAGTACGACGACTCCCTGGACGTCGTCGGCGTCCATCTCGTCGGTGGCCTGGTCGGGACGCTGCTCATCGGCTTCCTTGCCACCGAGGCGGCGCCGGCCGGGGTCAACGGCCTCCTCTACGGAGGGGGAGCGGAGCAACTGGGCAAGCAGGCCATCGGAGCCTTCGCCGTGCTCTTCTACTCACTCATCCTCACGTTCATCATCGGCTACCTCATCAAGGTGACCATGGGCTTCCGGGTGAGCGAGGACGTCGAGGTGAGCGGCGTGGACCTCGAAGAGCATGCGGAGTCGGCATATGAGCTCGGCGATTCGGGAGGTGGCGGGGTCTTCGCAGGCATCGGCCACCGTGCGCACGGAGGGGAGCAGTAGATGAAACTCGTCACCGCAATCATCAAGCCGTTCAAACTCGAGGATGTGAAGGCCGCCCTCGAGGGCAAGGGAATCCACGGCATGACCGTGAGCGAAGCGAGCGGTTTCGGTCGACAGCGCGGACACACCGAGGTGTACCGCGGCGCGGAGTACACGGTGGACCTCGTGCCCAAGGTGCGCGTCGAGGTGGTCGTCGATGACGCCGATGCCAGTGGCGTGGTCGAGGCCATCGTCGCGGCAGCGCAGACGGGCAAGATCGGCGACGGCAAGGTCTGGGTCGTGCCGGTCGAGTCGGTCGTCCGCGTGCGCACCGGGGAGAGCGGGCCGGACGCGCTCTGATGAGCGACGCCAGCGTGAGCAGCGGGTCGGCGGACGGGCCAGTGGTCCTGTCCGCCGACCCCTCGGCGTATCGCGAGGCGCGCGGAGAACTGCTGAGCCGTCCCGTTGCGGCCCGGAGCCCCCGGCGCCTCGCGCTGTCGACCCTCACGGACGACTGGCTAGGGAAAGTCTTTGTCTCCAGCGGCGCGGCTGAGCTCGGTGCCTGCCTCGTCGCTGTCGGTGGATACGGACGCGGCTCCCTCACCGCAGGCAGTGACCTCGATCTGCTGCTCGTCCTGCCCGACCGCGTCGACGCAGCCGACTCTCACGTCGCCGCGGTCGTCGACCAGCTGTGGTACCCGGTGTGGGACACCGGAGTTCGGGTCGATCACAGCGTGCGCACACCGGCGGAGGTCCGCCGTGCGGCGACGCGCGACGTCCGCGTGATCCTCGGCCTACTCGATGCCCGCCCCATTGCGGGCGACATCACGCTTGGCGAGCGGGTGGCGAGCTCCATCCTGGCTGACTGGCGCGCGCTCGCCAGGACGCGTCTCGGGGAGGTTCGCGAGTCCGTTGTCGAGCGTCGAGCACGTCACGGAGAGGCGGCACACCTCCTTGAACCCGATATCAAGGAGTCGTACGGCGGTCTCCGCGACGCCGGCATCCTCGATGCCGTCGCGGCGTCCTGGGTGACGGATGTGCCACGCGAGGGTCTCGCTGACGTGCGGGAGATGCTCCTCGACGTACGTGACGCCCTGCACGACTGTGCCCTGTCGGAAGGCCGGCGACCGTCCGACGTCCTGCGCACCCAGGATCAAGACGATGTCGCCCACCGGATGGGGCTTGAGGGGAGGGAGGCCCTCCTCCGCGACCTTGGCGCAGCCGCGCGTGCCATCGCCTACGCCTCGGACACCACGTGGCATCGACTTGCCCGGCTGGAGCGTGGCCGCTCCGCCCGTCAGGTGCGTCGGCGCCTGCGGCGACCAGGACCGGAGCGCGTGCCCCTAGCCGAGGGAGTCGTGGTGCACGACGGCGAGGTGGCGCTCGCTGCCGACGCGCGCCCCGAACGCGATCCTGTCCTCGTCCTGAGGGTTGCCGCTGCTGCGGCTCAGGCTGGGCTGCCGCTCGCGCCCGGCGCGGTGGCGCGCCTGGCTCGTGAGTCAGCGCCCCTCCCGGTGCCTTGGCCTGCTGAGGCGCGCGATGCGCTCGTATCGCTCCTGGGGTCGGGGCCGGGACTGGTCACGGCGTGGGAGGCGCTCGACCAGCAGGGTCTCATCGTGCGACTGATTCCGGAGTGGGCAGCCGTGCGGTCGGCGCCCCAGGGCAACCCCGTGCACGTCTATCGCGTGGATCGGCATTTGGTGGAGGCGGCCGCTCAGTCCCTGGATCACCTGCGTGAGGTCACCCGCCCGGACCTCCTCCTCGTAGGCGCGCTCCTGCACGACATCGGCAAGGCACGGCCTGGGGATCACAGCGAAGTGGGCGCTGATCTCACCGAGGGGATCACCCGACGCATGGGCTACGGCGATGCCGACCGCGCGGTGCTGGTGTCCCTGGTGCTGCACCACCTGCTGCTACCCGAAGCGGCCACGCGCCGTGACCTCGACGACCCGCTCACTGCTGAGCGTGTGGCCACCGCCGTCGGCACCGTGGAGACGTTGGAGTTGCTGCGTGCGCTGACGTACGCCGACGCGGCCGCCACCGGCCCCGGTGCATGGAGCGACTGGAAGGCATCCCTGGTCGACGACCTCGTTGCTCGCACTCGGGCGCACCTCGCGGGAGCCCGAGCACCGGCGCCACCGATGATCGCCGAACGTCACGCGCACCTGCTAGCGGGTGAGGGAGTGGAGGTCATCCTCGAGCGAGGGGTGCCCGCGTCGCGGATCATCGTGGCGGCGCCCGACCGATCGGGGCTGCTCGGCGCCATCGCCGGAGTGCTCGCCGTGCACCGTCTCGACGTGAAGGCGGCTGATACGCAGACGGTGGGCGATCGAGCGATCACTGTCTGGACCGTCGTGCCCTTCTTCGGAGAGTTCCCGGCACTCGACCTCGTGCGTTCAGACATCCTGCGCGCGCTCGAAGGACAGATCGACGTACGGCAGCGCCTGGCGCACCGCCGCCAGGGCACCGCAGGTCCCCCTCCACGCGTGGAGTTCGTCCCCGGTGCGGCCAGCGACGCAGATGTCCTGGAGATCCGTGCCCATGACGAGCCCGCGTTACTTCATCGCATCGGTGCGGCCATCAGCGATGCGGGCGCGACCATCACTGCAGCGCGGGTCGAGACGCTCGGCTCGGAAGCGGTCGACGTCTTCTACCTGCGCGGTGCCGAAGGGGGGCGATTGCCCTCACACGATCGGGCGCGGATCATCGGCGCCGTGCTCGAGCAGCTCCAGCATGGCCAGGACGAGGACCTGGCCCGCACGATCTAGGCTGGGGTGGCGCCCGGGCGACCGGGCCAGCCCGACAGGGGAGGCTTCGCCGAACCGCCGGGCCCCACCGATCAGGAGTCCCCGCGTTGTTCGCCTCGCTGTCCGATCGCTTGTCGGCCACCTTCCGCAACCTGCGCGGGAAGGGTCGACTCTCCGAGGCCGACATCGACGAGACAGTGCGCGAGATCCGCATCGCCCTGCTCGACGCTGACGTCGCACTCCCGGTGGTCCGCGACTTCTGCGCGCGGATCAAGGAGCGGGCACTATCGGCCGAGGTCTCCGGTGCCCTCAATCCCGCGCAGCAGGTCGTCAAGATCGTGCACGAGCAGTTGGTGGAAATCCTCGGCGGCGAGACCCGGCGCCTTCGCTTCGCCAAGCAGCCTCCCACCGTCATCCTCCTCGCGGGTCTCCAGGGTGCGGGCAAGACCACCCTCGCGGGCAAGCTCGCTGCATACCTCAAGTCGCAGTCCCATACGCCGCTTCTCGTAGCAGCCGACCTTCAGCGACCCAATGCCGTCGACCAGCTGCGCATCGTTGGCGAGCGGGCCGGCGTTCCCGTCTTCGCTCCTGAGCCCGGCAACGGTGTCGGCGATCCGGTGCAGGTGTCACGAGCCGCGGTGGCGCACGCCGAGGTGCACCTCAATGACATCGTGATCGTCGACACGGCCGGGCGCCTGGCGATCGACGCTGAGCTGATGGACCAGCTCGTGCGCGTGCGCGACGCTGTCGCGCCTGACGAGACCCTCCTCGTCGTTGACGCCATGATCGGCCAGGACGCTGTGCGCACCGCCGAGGAGTTCGGGGCCAGTGTGGGCTTTGACGGCGTCGTCCTCACCAAGCTCGATGGTGACGCCCGCGGCGGCGCGGCACTGTCGATCGTGTCGGTGACTGGACGACCCGTGCTCTTCGCGTCGACGGGCGAGAAACTCGAGGACTTCGAGGCCTTCCACCCTGACCGCATGGCATCGCGCATTCTCGATATGGGCGACGTCCTGACGCTCATCGAACAGGCCGAGCGCGCGTTCGACGCCGATCAAGCGGAGCGCATGGCGCAGAAGGTCTCGCAGGGCGAGGACTTCACCCTCGAGGACTTCCTCGAGCAGATGCAGGCCGTCAAGAAGATGGGCTCGCTCGGCAAGATCCTCGGGATGCTGCCCGGCATGGGCGAGATGAAGGCGCAACTCGATCAGGTGGACGATCGCGAGCTCGATCGCGTGGCGGCCATCATCCAGTCGATGACGCCGGAGGAGCGCCGCAACCCGAAGATCCTCAATGCCTCCCGGCGTGCGCGCATCGCGCGTGGCTCGGGCACACAGGTGAGTGATGTCAACGGTCTCGTGGATCGCTTCGGCGAGGCGCAGAAGATGATGCGCCAGATGCGCGGCGGCAAGGGCATGCCCGGCATGCCGGGGATGCCGGGGATGCCGGGCTTCGGCGGCGGGGGAGGCAAGAAGTCCAAGGGCCGCTCCGGCAAGGCGCCGGCCAAGCCCAAGAAGGGCCGCAGCGGCAATCCCGCCAAGCGGGCCGCCCAGGAGCGCGACGAGGCAGGGAGCCTCGTGGCCGATGAGCCCGTCGCTCCCGCGGATTTCGAGCTCCCCGACGACCTCAAGAAGCTCCTCGGGGGCTGATTCGCCCACGGGCGGGGCCCTCTGGCAGACTCCTCCCTGCTGTACGCGGTCCAGGGTCCCTCTCAACCCGGGGCGGCGTACCCGCCCGGTCCGGCGGCGACGCACCCCACGCGACGCTCACGGCCCATCATGACCACCCTCGGGTGGACGAATCGAATGGAGCAGTTCCGGCCGTGGCCGTCAAGATCAAGTTGAAGCGCGTGGGCAAGGTCCACGCCCCCCAGTACCGCGTCATCGTCGCCGACTCGCGCACCAAGCGCGACGGTCGCGCGATCGAGGAGATCGGCATCTACCAGCCGATGCAGGATCCCAGCCTCATCGCGATCGATTCCGATCGCGCCCAGCACTGGCTCAAGGTCGGCGCCCAGCCCACCGAGGCCGTCCTCGTGCTGCTGAAGATCACCGGTGACTGGCAGAAGTTCAAGGGCCTCCCAGGACAGGAGGGCACCCTCAAGGTCGCCGCACCCAAGGAGTCGAAGGTCGTCGCCTACGAAGCCGCGGTCAAGCAGGCTGCTGACGAGCCCAAGACACCCGCTCCGCGGAAGGTCGCGGAGAAGGTTGCCGACGCCGCAGTCGCCGGTGCCGTCGCCGAGGCAGCCGCAGAGGCGGCTGTCATCGCCGAGGCTGAGGCTGTCGTCGAAATCGCCGAGGCCAACGCCGGTGAGGTCAGCGTGGCTGAGGCTGAGGCTGCCGTCGAGGTTGCCGCCGAAGCCGATGCTCTCGCCGACGACGCCGCCGCCGTGGCCGATGAGGCCGTTGCCGAGGCTGTCGAGGCCGCGGCCGAGTCCACCGAGGCCTGACATGCTCGAGGACGCCCTGGGGCACCTCGTGCGCGGCATCGTCGATCACCCTGACGACGTCGCCGTGCGAGCCCGCACCGGTCGCCGCGGCCCTTCTCTCGAGGTGCGTGTGCACCCCGAGGACATGGGTCGCGTGATCGGGCGCTCGGGTCGCACGGCCACGGCGCTGCGCACCGTCGTCTCCGCGATCTCGCGCGACGGGCACGTGCGTATCGACTTCCTCGACGTCGACGAACGCTGACACCGTCATGCGCGTCGTGGTCGCGCGTGTGGGCCGCGCACTCGGAGTCAAAGGCGACGTTCTCGTCGATGTGCTCACCGACGAGCCCGAGCGCAGGTTGATC
>JBIIDD010000007.1:0-12374 GCA_044238565.1 Candidatus Nanopelagicales bacterium | reverse complement strand
TGGGGGTGGCACTCCAGGCCCTCATCCTCATCCCGGTGCTCATGCGAGCGGGATACCGCTGGCGCCCGCGCTTCGACTGGCGCGGAGCCGGCCTCGGCAAGGCGGGTCACCTCGCGGTCTGGACACTGCTCCTCGTCGTGGTCAACCAGGCCGGCTACATCGCAATCACGCGACTCGCGACGCTGGCGAATGTCAACGCCGCCGCGGCTGGCACGACGCCCGCGGGCCTGACGACGTATCAGAAGGCGCATCTCATCTTCATGCTTCCGCACAGCGTGATCACGGTCTCGATCGTGACGGCGTTGCTCCCGGCCCTCAGTCGCATCGCGCATGCGGGTCGCTTGCATCAGGTGGGCGTGGATGTGTCTGGCGCGATGCGCCTCGTCGCAGCGCTGATCGTGCCGCTCGCCGCCGTGCTCATGATCGTGAGCCCCGGAATCGCCGTGCTGCTCTTCGGCTACGGTGCCGCGACTCCCGACCAGGCACAGCTCACGGGCCTCATCACCAGCGTCTTCATGCTCGGCCTGCTTCCCTTCACCCTCTTCTACGTGCTCTTCCGAGGCTTCTACGCCGTCGAGGACACGCGGACACCCTTCATCGCCAGCGTGCTCATGAACGTCGTGGCCCTGGGTGTGGCGATTCCGCTCTTCTACGCCGTCAGCGGCGGCGCCCAGGTGGCTGCGCTCGCCTTCGGCTACGTCTGCGGATTCTGGGTCACGTTCATCGCCTCGTGGATCCTCCTTGCCCGCCGCCTCGGAGGCCTGGACTCCTGGTCAACGCTGCGGTCGCTGCTGCGCATGCTCATCGCAGGCTTCGTCGCCTTCTGCGTGATGTTCGGCGTCGAGGCTGCGCTGACCGCCTACGTCACCGGAGACGATCCCGCCAACACCCTGGGCGTCATCATCGACGTCATCGTGCTCAGTGCCGTGGGCCTCGGGGTCTACCTCGCAGCGGCCTGGGCCATGCGCATCAACGAGGTGGGCGATGTCGTCGCCCTCATCCAGCGCAAGGTGCTGCGACGCCGCGAGCGCTCATCCGGCGAAGACACCTCCAACGCCCGTACCCTCGAGGGATGAGCGACAAGCGGATCGGCCGCTACATCCTCGACGTGCTGGTCTCCCAGACCGGCGTTGTCGAGCTGTGGCAGGGCTTCGATCCCACGCTGGAGCGCCCGGTCTCCGTGCGCCTCATCCCCTCCCAGGATCCACGTGCGTCCGCTGCCGAGGCGGCGGCGCGACGCGCCGCCACGGTGGACGACCGGCGCATCATCGCCGTACTCGACATCCTGGCGGCGGAGCCCATCGTCGGCGCCGGCGAGCCGGGGGCCACGTACCTCGTCATCGTGAGCGAGTGGGTCGACGGTCGCACGCTCACCGACATCTACGAGGAGCGCGAGGGCGAGCCGATCGAGATCGATGAGGCTGTGCCTGTGATCCGCCAGGTGGCGATCGCCCTTCAGCACAGTCACGAGCTCGACGTCCCACACGGTCGCCTGCGGCCGGGGTCGCTGCTCGTCGCCGAAACCGCGGACTTCGACGACCCCTTCACGCTCCTGGGCGACACCAACGTCGTGCGCATCCGGGGCCTCGCGGTCGATGCCGCGCTGTGGCCCGAGGACCAGCAGGACGACATCGTCGGTCTGGGATCCCTTCTCTACGCCATGCTCACCGGACGCTGGCCGCTGGGACTCGTCGATGGCATGTCCCCAGCCCCGCGCGTGGGCGAACGACTGCTACCGCCATCCCAGGTGGTGGCCGATGTGCCAGCGGGCATCGACGACATCTGCCTGCGCGCCATCGGTCCCGCCGTAGGAGGCGACGAGCGGATCGAGCCGTACGCAGACATGGCCGCGGTGGTGAGCGCCCTCGGCGCATGGGAGCGGCGGCCGGGGAGGCGCACGCTCTCCCTGGCTCCCCGGGAGACCTCGTCCCTCACCGCAGGTCGCCGTGCGCTGCGCATCGCCGGACGGCTCGCGCTTGCCGCGGCCGCACTCGTGGTCGTGGCCGGCGTGGGAGTGGCGGGCCTGCGCCTCGCTCAGAGCGCGCAATCACCCTGGGGGTTGACCGCCGCGGGGGCACCCGTGGAGGTACTCACCGAAGCCGGCGAGGTGGCGGCAACAGACGATTTCGGCAGCGGCGTGCCGGGGGAGATCGTCGCTGTCGCGGCAGTGGACTTCGATCCACGCGGCAGCGATCGCGCCGAGATGCCCGAACTCGTGCCCAATGCCATCGACGAGCGCTCGGACACCGCGTGGACGACGGACACGTATTCCACCGCGGACCTCGACGGCAAGGGCGGGACCGGCTACATGCTCGACCTCGGCGAGTCGCTCCCGGTGAGCGCAGTGCGCCTCGAACTCGTGGGGTCCGGTTCTTCGGTGGAGGTGCGTGTCGCCGCCGAGCCCTTCTCGAAGATCTCGAAGTGGACGCCGCTGGCATCGGCGGCGGGTATCGGCACGGCCATCGACCTGCGTGCACCGCGCCCCGTCGTCGGTCGCTACGTGCTGATTTGGTTCACCCAACTGCCGTTGGTCGACGGCGTGCATCAGGGTGGTATCCGCGACGTCATCGTCCTGAGGTGATCGGCCGGTGTTTCGCACACGCACTAGGCTCGTCGCGTGAGTGAGCAGACCGATGCCGAGCTGCTCGCCGCACACTGCGACGGTGATCCCCATGCCTTCACCGAGATCGTGCGACGCCACCGTGATCGCCTCTGGGCAGTAGCCCTGCGCACGACCGGCAATCCCGAAGAGGCCAGCGATGCCCTGCAGGATGCGCTGATCTCCGCCTACCGTCGCGCCGACTCCTTCCGCGGTGACTCCGCTGTGACGACCTGGCTCCACCGCATCGTCGTCAATGCCTCGCTCGACCGCCTGCGGCGGCGCTCCGTCCGCACCTGGGTGCCACTGCCCGACGAGGCCGCCGGGGAGAGCTCCGCGACGCTCATCGACGACGCGCGGCTCGCGGACCCGCGGGCCGCCGTCGAGAGCAGCGAGACCGTGCGCGAGGTCCGAGCCGCGCTCGACACGCTCCCCCCGGACCAGCGGGCCGCCATCGTGCTCGTCGATCTCGAGGGCTGGTCGGTCGAGGAGGCCGCCCGGGTCCTGGAGTGCCCCGTCGGCACCGTCAAGAGCCGGTGCTTTCGTGGGCGAGCCAAGCTGGCAGAGCGCCTGGCCCACCTGCGGAACCCGGATGCGGCGGAGCCCGTCGTACTCCCGGATAACGGCGTGGTCACGACGGACGGAGAAGGAGGTGCCCCGTGAGCGACAGTGAGATCGGCGGCGACCTGCCTCCACTCGATCCGGAGCTTCGTGCCTGGCTGTCCGCCGACACGCCCGGAGCCATGCCCGATGAGGTGTGGAGCGATCTCCAGGCCCGCCTTGCCGCAGAGCCTGCGCTCGTCCCCGCCGGGGTCGTCGACCTCGAGGCGGAGCGCAGCCGTCGACGCCCGGGCAAGGTGCTGCCCCTGCTCGCCGGTGCCGCAGGCCTGGTCCTCGTGGGTGCCGTGGTGGTGCCCTCCCTGCAGACCTCGTCGCCAGCACCCGTGGCTGACGGTGCCAGCAGCGCCCAGCCTGCCCTCGCGAGTGCACCCGCCCCGGAATCCAGCGGTGCCGGATCCGACAGCGCCGTCGTCGCGCCAGCCCCGACGGAGTCGGCGGCCCAGGGATTCGCCGCGGCGCCCCGCGCGATCATCTCCACCGGCACCGACTACACCGCCGATTCCCTCCCGGAGCAGGTGACCACTCTCCTGTCGACCTCGGGGATGGCAGACAGCGCCGCCGTCGCTGCGGCGCTCACCGCGTCCCCGCCGGTCACCACCATGCCGGGGGTGGGCCTCACAGCGAGTCCCGAGGCACTTGCCGACTGCCTCGGCCGGCTGGGCCTGCCTCCCGAGTCGATGCCCCTCATGCTCGACAGAGCCACCGTTGACGGGCGCGACGGCAGCGTCATCGTGACGGTCGGAGCCGTGGACGCCGCAGGTCTGCCCACCGCCCTGCACGTGGTGGCCGTGGGCCAGGACTGCACCGACGAGGATGTCGCCTCCGCCCAGCACCTCGACCTTCCGCTCGGCTGACGCCCGGCACGGGGCGACCTGGGGCCCTGATGCCCATGGATACCTGGGCCCAGGTATCCATGGGCCCAGGTATCCATGGGCCTGGGGAATACCCTGGGGGGTACCTTCGTTGATGCCGCGTGAGCGTCGCGGGCCCCGGCCCGGCAGGATGGCGCCGATCACTACCCGGGAGCGTGTGAAGTGTCCGACGTCCGCGACGTCATCATCATCGGCTCAGGCCCCACCGGCTACACCGCCGCGATCTACACCGCGCGCGCGCAGTTGAAGCCCCTCCTCTTCGAGGGCTCGGTGACGGCCGGCGGAGCACTCATGAACACCACCGAGGTGGAGAACTTCCCCGGCTTCCGTGACGGCATCATGGGCCCCGCCCTCATGGAGGAGATGCGGGCGCAGGCGGTGCGCTTCGGCGCGGAGATGATCACCGATGATGTCGTCGACGTGCAGCTCGACGGCGATGTCAAGACCGTGCGTGATGGCACCGGCCGCGAGTACCAGGCACGTGCGGTGATCCTGGCGATGGGCTCCGGATACCGCGAGCTCGACCTGCCCAACGAGAAGCGACTCTCGGGCCATGGTGTGTCGTGGTGCGCGACCTGCGACGGGTTCTTCTTCCGCGACCAGGACATCGCTGTCGTCGGCGGCGGCGACTCCGCGCTGGAGGAGGCGACCTTCCTTACGCGCTTCGCCAAGTCCGTGACGCTCATCCACCGTCGCGACTCGCTGCGTGCGAGCAAGATCATGCAGGAGCGCGCCTTCAACGACCCCAAGATCCAGTTCGCATGGAACTCCGAGGTGGTCGACATCCTGGGTGACGCGAAGGTGAGCGGAGTAGTCCTCAACGACACGGTGACCGGGGAGACACGTGAGCTTCCCGTCACCGGCCTCTTCATCGCCATCGGCCACGACCCCCGTTCGGAGCTCGTCAAGGGCAAGGTCGCCCTCGACGACAACGGCTATGTCCTCGTGGACGCGCCCAGCACGCGCACCAACATCCCCGGGGTCTTCGCAGCCGGCGATCTCGTCGATCACATCTACCGCCAGGCCATCACCGCGGCGGGCACCGGCTGTTCGGCTGCTCTTGACGCCGAGCGCTACCTCGCCGCACACGAATAGACGCCCCCACCCTTAGGCTGGAGCAGCCCGACAGGATGGCGCTGCCACCCGACCGGGCACCGGAAGGAGAACCATGGCTACCAAGATCGTGACCGACGCTTCCTTCGACGCCGACGTCCTCAAGAGCACTGTCCCCGTGATCGTCGACTTCTGGGCCGAGTGGTGCGGACCGTGCCGCATGGTCGCCCCGATCCTCGAGGAGATCTCGAGCGAGTACGACGGCAAGATCGTCATCGCCAAGCTCAATGTCGACGAGAATCCCAAGACGGCCGCGTCGTACGGCATCACGTCGATCCCGACCATGAACGTCTACTCGGGCGGCGACGTCGTCAAGACCATCATCGGGGCCAAGCCCAAGGCTGCCCTGCTCTCCGACCTGCAGCCCTTCCTCCAGTAGAGCTGAGTGGCCGTCCTCCGACGCGGGGACACCGGCGTCGCGGTCGCTGATATTCGCGCGCGTCTGGTGCGCCTGCGCCTTATCGAGCCTGACACCGAGGCATCACTCGACGCCGCGGAGTACGACGACGCCGTCGAGCAGGCTGTGCGGGCATTCCAGCAGAAACGGGGAATCCCCGCCGACGGAATCTGCGGGCCGCAGACACTCCGCCATCTCGAGGAGGCGCGCTGGGCACTCGGTGACAGGGTGCTCGCTTTCACGCCCGGGCATCTCATCCGCGGTGACGACGTCCTCGACCTGCAGCAGCGACTCACACGGATGGGCTTCGATTGCGGGCGGCCGGACGGCATCTTCGGACCGCTCACCGACCAGGCCCTGCGGGAGTTCCAGCGCAATGTCGGCATGGAGCCCGATGGCACCTGCGGCTTCACGACGTACTGGGCGCTCGAGCGCCTGACACGCACTGTCGGCGATGGCGATGCGGTATCGATCCGGGAGCGTCAGGCGATGGACGCCCTGCGCTCCGGCGTCGCGGGCAAGGTCATCGCCCTCGATCCCGGCGGTGCCGACGCTGACCAGCGCTTTGCCCTTGCCGAGGCGACGATCGTGGCCGACGTATGCGCCCGCATCGAGGGGCGTCTGGCCGCGCTCGGGACACAGGTCATCTACACGCGCACGCCCACGCCGGAACTCGTCGGCGAAGCCGAGCGGGCATCGCACGCCAACTCCGCCAGTGCCGATCTCGTGCTCTCCCTGCACGTGGAGCGCGTCGAACTCCCCGGGGCGAACGGCTTCGCCACCTTCTACTTCGGGGGTCCACTGGGCGGCACGCAGTCAGAGGGTGGTCGCCTCGCCGCCGAGCACATTCAGGCCGAGGTGTGCCAGCGCACGGACCTCACGGACTGTCGCAGTCATCCACGCACATGGGACCTCCTGCGGCTCACCACGATGCCCGCAGTCTGGGTCGAATTGGGCTACCTCTCGCATCCCGGTGACGCCGCACGCCTCACCGATCCGCGCTTCCGCGACGCGCTCAGCGAGGCGATTGCCGCGGCCGTCACGACCTTCTTCGCCCCGACCGACTAACTCTCCACGCTGCGAAAGCTTCGCGAGGCCCAAGGCCTGCGAGCCTCGCGACGGAGGAGGAGTGCCTGGGTCAGCGCGAGTGCGGCCACACCAGACGGGCAAGGAATCCGGCAGCGGCGCCCACAGCGAAGACCAGGAGCCCGAGCAGGAGGGTGCCCATGAGCGAACCGCCCCGCTCGGCGACCTCATCAGACATGTCACTCACCCCATCCCACCGCTCAGCGGTGCCATCCGTCAGCATAGAGACCCTGAGCAAGGCCCCATAGGCCCGAGAGCGCAGCCACGAGGGAGGTGTGCGATGAGCGGTGGTTCACGGCTCGATCCGTGGGTGGATGCCTACGCCGCGCGCGCCCGTGGCATGACCGCCTCGGAGATCCGCGCTCTCTTCGCCGTCGCCTCGCGCCCCGAGGTGGTCTCACTGGCGGGCGGCATGCCTTTCGTCCAGGCCCTCCCCCTCGACGCACTCGCCGAGACTGCCGCGCGCCTGGTGCGCGAGCGCGGTGCCGAGGTGCTGCAGTACGGCTCCGGTCAGGGCGACGTCACACTGCGCGGCCAGATCCTCGATGTCATGAGCGAGGTGGGCATCAGCGCGCATCCCGATGACGTCATCGTGACGACCGGATCGCAGATGGCGCTCGATCTCGTCACGCGTGTCTTCTGCGATCCCGGCGATGTCGTGCTGGTGGAAGCGCCTTCCTACGTCGGCGCACTCGGTGTCTTTCGAGCGTACGAGTGCGACATCGTGCACGTACCGATGGATGACGAGGGGCTCGTGCCGGCCGCACTCGAGGAGACGATCACGCGCGTGCGCGCCGAGGGCAAGCGCGTGAAGATGATCTACACCATCCCGAGCTTTCACAATCCTGCAGGCGTCACCCAGGGTCCGCAGCGGCGGCGGGAGATCCTGGCCATCGCTCAGCGCGAGGGCCTGCTCGTGCTCGAGGACGATCCCTACGGCCTCCTCGGTTTCGAGGGTGCACCACCTCGTGCCATCCGGGCTGACGACGACCAGCAGGTGGTCTATCTCGGGTCGTTCTCCAAGACCATCGCGTCGGGCCTGCGCGTGGGCTGGGCGGTCGCACCGCACGGCGTACGCGAGAAGCTCGTCCTCGCTGCTGAGTCCGCGGTCCTGTGCCCCTCCAACTATGCGCAGCTCACGGTGAGCGACTACCTCGCCACCCAGCCGTGGCGCGAGCAGGTCAAGGTCTTTCGCGAGCTCTACCGCGAGCGCCGCGACGCACTGCTGGACTCCCTCGAGCAGCTCATGCCTGCGGGCACGACATGGACCGTGCCCCACGGTGGCTTCTACTCGTGGGTGACGCTGCCCCAGGGACTCGACTCCAAGGCCATGCTGCCGCGCGCTGTCGCCGCACTGGTTGCCTACGTCCCGGGCACCGGCTTCTTCGTCGACGGCCAGGGGCGCGAGAGCCTGCGCCTGTCCTACTGCTACCCCGATGCCGATCGCATTCGCGAGGGCGTACGCCGACTCGCAGGGGTGGTGGAGTCCGAGGTGGAGATCGCACAGACCTTCGGCACCGGTCACGTGCTGCGCGACGGCGAGGGACCCGAGAGTCCCGCGCCCGATCTCCTCTGACGGAAGGCAGTCTCCATGCAGGTGCTCGTCCTCGCCGGTGGCCTCTCGGCCGAGCGCGATGTCTCCCTGCGCTCCGGCCGGAGGGTTGCGGAGGCGCTACGCACGGCACGCCCCGACTGGCAGGTGATCGAGCGCGACGTCGATGCGGGACTGCTCGACGAGCTCGCCGCCGACGCACCCGACTGCGTCGTACCCCTATTGCACGGCAGTGCCGGCGAGGACGGTGCCGTGCGCGACGTGCTCGAGTGCCTCGCGCTGCCCTACGTCGGATCCCGCGCCGCAGCGAGCCGCCTGGCCTTCGACAAGCCGGTCGCCAAGACCCTGGTGCGTCGCGCCGGCGTGGCGACACCTGAAGCCGTGGCCCTGCCGCACGCGACCTTCCGTGAGCTCGGCGCACCCGGCGTCATGGCTGCGCTCGAGCGCGGCATCGGCTTCCCCCTCGTCGTCAAGCCCTCCCGCGGCGGGTCGGCACTCGGCGTGAGCATCGTGCGCACGCGCGAGGAACTCCCGGCTGCGATGGTCGGTGCCTTCGCCTACGGCGAGGTAGCGATGCTCGAGCGCTTCGTCACGGGCATGGAGGTCGCTATCGGCATCATCGAGACGGCCGATGGACCGGTGGCCCTGCCCGCCGTGGAGATCGTGCCCGACGGCGGCTTCTATGACTACGCCGCGCGCTACACCGCCGGCACGACGGAGTTTCACGTGCCCGCGCGACTTGATCCCCTCATCGCGAAGGCGGCCGCCGAGGCGGCACTCACGGCGCACGAGACGCTGGGACTGCGCGACTGGTCGCGCTCGGATCTCATCATCGATGCCGCGGGCACACCCTGGTTCCTGGAGGTCAACGTCGCCCCCGGGATGACCGAGACATCCCTGGTGCCGCAGGCTCTGGCAGCTGCAGGCCTCGACATGGGCGCGCAGATGGCGGCCCTCGTCGAACGCGCTATCGCCCGCGTGTAGGAATCAGTCCAGGGCGGTCATGCGGTGCGAGGACCACGTCGCTGACGCCTCCAGGAGCCTCGCCACGTGCTCCACGGACTGCCGTGCATGCGAGGCGTCGTACATCTTGAAGACCGCCGTCATGCCGAGGGAGCGCGCATAGCGTTGGACCTCGCCGAGGATCTTCGCGCCGTCGTCCTCCAGTGCCTCGCGCGTGGCGGCGTACTCCTCGCCGGAGATGTCGGCGGGCTCCACTCCGAAGACGAGGTAGAGCGGTGTCGCGCGGTCGAGATCCGCCGTGAGGTGATCGTCGATGGTCCTGCGGATCGTGTCGACGTCGTCGTTGCAGTCCACCGCGATACCGCCCTGAGGGGGCGGCTTCTCGGCGTCGAGCACGAAGGGCGGCTTGAGGATGTCAGCCCGTTCCGGAGGCGTCGCGGTGAAGAATTGCGGCGCGGTCACACGGCGGATGACCAGCACCAAGACCCCTAGGCCGAACACCGCGGCGGCGATAACCAGGGGTGGTGACAACCCCGCCCAGCCCACACCACTCGCCGAGTTGGTCGGGTCCCACAGCGACTGGATCGCGGCCACGAGCATGAACGCAAGCCCCAGCGAGCCCAGGATCGGGCCTAGACCGACCATGAGGAAACCCTTGACCGACTGGCGCACGTGGCGGCGGTAGTAGACGACGCACGCGATGCCGGTGAGGGAGTAGTAGAAGGCGATGAGAATGCCGAGTGACGAGAGCGTGTCGAGCATCGCGGTATCTGAGATCGAGCTCACGAAGACGTACCAGCCTGCGGCGATCACCGCGAGCACTGTGAGAGAGACATAGGGCGACTTGAAGCGTGGGCTCACCAGGCCGAGCTTTGCGGGCAAGGCACCGCGCCGAGCCATCGACAGCACCGCGCGCGAGCCCGGCACCATCGTCGACTGCGTCGAAGCGAGCGCGCTGGTGGCCACGGCCAGCAGCACGAGGAAGGAGAAGGGTCCGAAGACAGGCACCGCCATGTCGACGAGCACCAGGCCCGACTCCCCGACGGGGAAGAAGCCGGACTGGCCGAGGTAGAGCACGACGGATATCGCCACGAGGACGTAGGTGACTAGCAGGATCACCGTCGAAAACAGCCCCGCTTTGCCGGCATCCGAGGGCTTGCGGCATTCCTCCGAGAGGTTGGTCGCCGCCTCCCAGCCCCAGAAGGCGAAGACGCCCAGCAGCATGGCCGCGACCAGCGGCTGTACGCCGTACTCCAGGGGATTGACCCACTCGGGAGTGAAGGACGGCAGGCCGAATTCCCTCGCGGTGTAGAACGCGAAGCCGCCGAAGGCCAGCAGGATGCCGATTTGCAGATACGTGAGCACGCTCTGCAGGCGGATCGATGAATCCGAGCCGACGATGGCGAGGACCACCATGATCATGATGATCACCGCCGCACCCACGACGATCACAAGGCGGTTGGCCGCAAGGGCATCCTGGCCAATGAGCAGCAGGCCGTAGGTCATCGCTGTCTCGGCGAGGCTGCCCAGCACGAGCACGCCTGCGGCGGTGATCGCCCACCCCGCCATGAAGCCGGGCATCGGACCCAGCGCGCGCGTCACCCAGCTGAAGGTCGTGCCGCAGTCGGGGTCACGCCGATTGAGGTAGAGGAAAGCCAATGACGTGAGCGCCATCGGTATGAAGGAGACGATGAGCACCATGGGTGTCGCGTAGCCCACCAGGGCGGCCATGGGCGCGAGGATTGCCGCGAGAGAGTACGCCGGGCTCGTGGTGTTGATGCCGACAGCAATGGCCTGGGAGAGGCTGAGCCCGGTGGGCTCGACGTCAGTGGCGGTGGTCTCGGACATCGGGGTCAGTATGCCCCCGGCATGTTAGGAAATCTCGACAATGCCGACGTCGTATCCCGTCGCCCCGGAGGGCACGACGTCAGCCACCTCGCTCGTCTGGGTCTCGCCGAGACCGTTGGTGGCGCGCACGGTGATGGAATGCCGGCCCGGGGTCGCCTCCCACTCCAGCCACCACTGCCGCCACGTGCGCGGATTGGGCTGCTCGGCGAGCTGAGCGTCCTGCCATGGCCCATCGTCGATGCTTACCTCGACGCGGCTGATGCCATCGCCGTCCATCGCCCACGCGACGCCACCGATGGCGGTCTGACCAACCGAGAGACTGCCCTCCGGAAGGTCGATGCGACTGCCCGTCAGCACGGGTGCGTCCGTGGCCCAGCCGCGCACGGTCCAGTACGCCGGATCAGCCGCATAGGTGGTCGCGGTGATCTGCGTGACCCACTTCGTCGCCGAGATGAAGCCGTAGAGGCCGGGGATGATCATGCGCACGGGGAATCCGTGCTCGATGGGCAGCGGCTCGCCGTTCATACCGATGGCGAGGAGTGGCTCGCGCTCCGCGAGCCCCTCCAGCGGAGTGCTGCAGGTCCACCCGTCCGCCGACACGCTGAAGAGCTGGTCCGCGCCCGGCTCGACACCTGCGCGCTCGAGCAGGGGGAGGAGCGGCGTACCCAACCAGCGCGCCGTGCCGATGAGGTCGCCCCCGATCGGATTGGAGACGCACATGATCGTGACGTCGCGCTCCACCATGGGCATCTCGAGCAGTTCGGCATAGGTGATGGAGAAAGGCCTGCGCACCATGCCGTCGAACGTCAGGGTCCACTCCTCCGAGGTCACCTGGGGCACGATCACGGCCGTGTCGATGCGATAGAAGTCGGCGTTGGGCGTGGTGAAAGGCGTCATGCCCGGCACGGGCGCCTGCACGCTCGCGGGCAGCGGTGGAAGCGTCACCGCAGGGCTGGGGAGCACGGCCGCTACCCGTGAAGCGACAGCGCTCGCGCGCGTCGTGAGCCAGCGCGCCGACGCGAGCGCGGCACCACCGACCACGACGACTCCGCCGATGCCCAGCAGCACTCCGCGGCGGCTGACCGACTGAACCTCCGTCGGTTTTTGCCACTTATCGGGACTTTCAGCCGCTCCGAAGTCGCCATTACTGGCAAAAACCGATGGGGTCGTCCCAGCCACCGGGCTCGGCGCCGCCATGCGTATCAGCCACCACAGCGCCACAGCGGCCGCAGCACCCGCGGCCAGCGAGGGCAGCGGGGCCAGGAAGAGATCGACCGGGCGCAGCAGGGCCGCCACCGCACCCACGACTCCCGCGACGAGCAT
>JBIIDD010000202.1:0-3515 GCA_044238565.1 Candidatus Nanopelagicales bacterium | reverse complement strand
AGTCGAACGCCATGCAACGTCGTGATGTCGGACTCAGGGACATCGCGGTAGTGGAGGTGGACTTCCTGACCGTCCATCTGCACGTGTTCCACCAGGTGGCCGCGTGGATCCATGTGGAAGACGAGTGCTGCGCTCTCGAGAGACATGCCCGGAGACTAGGCACATCCAGCGGCCAGCCAACAAAGTTGTCCACATGCCGACGGCCTATCCACTGGGAGGCACAAAAGGATGGCTCTCGTACAAGCCCCACGAGGAGGGGAAGCAATGGCAAGAAATCAGTCGGCAGCCAAGTCAGCGCGCCTCATCGAAGACTCCCTTGTCAGGCTCAGCCCACGGGATGCACGCGCACTTGCCGATGCGATCGATCGCGATGCAGCGCCGGTACCTCAACTTGTCGAGGTATTGAGGCGTCCCCAGGCCCGCGCGACCTAGCCCGACTCGACAAGCCGTCGGCGCCGGCGCAGGTGTCGCAGCACATCCGCCCGGCGCGGGTGGGTGAACTCCGCCTCCCCCCGCTCCCACATCGCCATCACCTGCTCTGTTGCCTTGACCATCTCATCAAGAGCACGCGCGGCCGCTGGCGCGCTCACACCCAAGTCGTCCGCGAGACCGAGGAGTGCCTTGCGTGAGATGTCATCGCGACGCCCCCCGATCGGCAGCGCCATGGTCGTGTCGCCATAGGGCAGGCTGCTGGGCACGTCGTACGCGGGAGCGATGCGCCACTCCGGACCCGCCGCCACGATGGCGAGGTTCTTGGCGTGCAGGTCGCCATTGCCGGTCAGCCAGGCGAAGGTGACCATGCGCAGGATCTCCCGAGCCGCTGCCGCTCGCGCGCTGCACTGCCCGATCAGGGCGAGCCCGACCTCCTCTGTCGACGTCGCGTACTTATCCGCCGGGTAGCGAGCCAGCACCTGGGCGCCATCCTCCATCGGGATACGCCCGGCATCGCCCACCCGGTCGAATCTCTCGATGAGCAGGCCTCGCTCTCCGTGACGATCGACGATCACCCGATGGCGAGGGACCCGAAGCCCCGCGGCCCGAGCCAGACCGAGGAAGTAGGCCTCGTTCTCCACCAGGTGCGGATACTCCGCCGGGGTGAGCTTGAGGATCGCCTCACGGGTGAGCGCCTTGGCAGGCAACGTGATCATGGCGGCGGAGACCTTGTCCTGTACGCCGGGGAGTCCGCGCCGGTCCACCACGCGATCACGCAGCTCGCTGAAGTCGATGGTCGCCGTGGCGCTCCAGCGCACGGCAGGCTCCGGCGCAGGCACTTCCACGCCCTCGGGCACGACGCTGACATCGCCCACGACGTCGGCGCCGACCGCCATGAGCAGGGAGAGCTCATCGTCTGATGAGGCCTTGAGCTCGCGCTGCAGCGCGGCGAGTCGTCGCCCCTCGGGGAGCAGCCCGGTGAAGAAGGGTGGCAGGGCGCCCGCCGCCGTCACGACCGGCGGTGCGCCCAGCGGCAGGCTGGTGGCGACAGCAGGACCTGACTGCGGGTCGTCGTAGCTGAACTCCACACCGCCGAAGACGCGTGACAACCACGCGACGGGCACCCCGGCTTTGAATACGCGCGCGCGCCGCACATCACGAAGGTCGGGCAGGCTCACTCACGCCTCAACTCTGCGCGCAGATCGAGGCCGAGGACGTCGAGTACGGCGCGCAGTTTGTCCAGGCGCACCGTCGCCTTGCCGCTCTCGAGCTCGCGTACGAAGCGCTCCGAGGTCAGCGCGAGGTCGGCGACGTCCTGCTGCCGCAAGCCCAACTCGCGACGGCGGGCGCGGATGTCCTGCCCCAGAGCGTCCATCGCACCTCCCGAGCCGAGACCGGCACGATCGTGCCGATTTGGCGACAATACCACCGCCGAAGTTCTGGATCAGCATCCAACCGGCACGATCGTGCCGGTTTCACGGCACGGCGGCTATGTCCGAGTGATCGGCCAGGGGCCGCATCCCAGGCACCGCCATTAACCCCGCATCAGCCGTCACACCTGTGACCGAGGCCGGTCGCCCACACCGCGAGTGCCACACTCCCCCCGTGCGCCCGACGCGAGTCATCTACGTCGAGAACGACCCGGCGTTGCGCGGCATCATCACCCAGCTCCTCGAGCAGCGCCCCGAGATCGAGGTCCTGCTGGCGACTGGGTTCGCGCATGAGGCTCTCGACCAGAGCATCGCCGAGCGCGCCGATGTCGCTCTCCTCGACCTAGCGCTGGGCTCAGCTCAGATGAATGGCATCGATCTCGGCCTCGCGCTGCGCAGCCTCAACGACAACATCGGGATCGTCATCCACTCGCAGTACCGACTCGACACGGTCGCGCGCACAGTGCCACCCGATGCCCTCTTCGGCTGGGTCACGCTGCCTAAGTCGGGCGAGCTCTCCATCGACGACCTGGTCAAGGCGCTGCGCGATGCCGCTCGGGGCATGACGAGCACGGAAATCCCCACCGACGAAGGTAGCCATCCCCTGGAGGACCTCAGCATCCGGCAGCGAGCGGTGATGGGCATGGTGGCGTCAGGGGTTAAAACCACCGAGATCGCTCGGCGCCTGCGCATCTCGCACGACGCCGTGCGTCAGGATCTCTCCCGTGCCTACCGACTCCTCGTGCCCGATGCCGATCCGGAGGCGGATGACCTGCGCACACGCGCCGTCCTCGTCTACCTGGAGCTGACGAGGGATGATGACGCCATCGACGGTGCCTGACCGCAGGCGCTGGTGGCAGCACATCGGCCCGTGGCCGCTGTACCCGCTCGCTGACGGTCTCGTCGCAGGCCTGATCGCACTCTCGGTGCGGTCCTACATCATGACCGTGCCGACAGTCCCGCTCGAGATCCTCACGGCTGCGATCTTCGGCGCGATCATCTTCGCGGTGCTCGCCCTTGTGCGGCGATTCCTTCCACGTCTCCCCACGAGTTTCCCGGGGTACGCCGTCGCTCTCATCGGGGCCATCACAGTCGCGACACTGGTCCGCTTCGCTCAGGGATACGTGCCCGACTACGCCGGCCTCACTACCGGCGGCGACATCGTCTTCGCGATCATCCGTACCTCGGTCGGCCTCTTCGTCATCCAGGCGATCATCGGCACGCTGCAGGAGCGCCTGCAGCGCCAGGTGGACGCCACCCAGGAGGCCTACGACGTCGTCGAGGCCCAGGCCGAGGCCCTGCTCCGAGCCGATGAGGAGGTACGCCGTTCGGTCGCGACGCTGCTCCACGACCGAGTGCAGGGCGGCCTCCTGGCCGCGTGCCTGCGTCTTCAGGCGGTCGGACAGACTCACCCTGAGTCACGTGAGGAAGTAAGTCGGGTAATCCACGAGCTTGAGGAATTGCGAGCTCTCGACGTACGCCGTGCCGTACACACACTCTCCCCCAATCTGCGTGATATCGATCTGGAGACGGCCGTCCGCGAACTCGTGGAGCCCTACTCACCACCGGTCGACATCACGATTTCGATCCCGCGCGATGTCATTGCGGATCCGACCACGCGCCTGGCCGCCTACCGCATCATCGAGCAAGGTG